>JAAYOA010000151.1 GCA_012520525.1 Clostridiaceae bacterium
ATTACACTGCAAAAATATATTTCAATCCGCAGGGTCGCAACTTGCCCCCGTGAGGGGACGGAAACGCGAATATATCCTTTGCTTTTGGACGCGAGAAGCCGTCGCAACTTGCCCCCGTGAGGGGACGATCATTACAAACCTAAAATCCGGACCAACGATATGCTCGTTAGTCCGGATTTTTATTACAGAGAATTAATTTTGCCAATCTGAAGGACTCATTTACAGACTTAGACCGGCGCAGTAAAATATTTATCTAAACAATTCTTATAATTCCTACTCAATATGGCTAAACCTAATTGCTCTGCTTTGGTATAGCAGTCATTGTCCAATGGTTGGCACGGTTTCAATAAGCATTAGCTTCTAGGTGATATAAGACCATACTTACTCCTTCTTTAGATAAAATGTCGTATGGACAAACACATCATTCCGTCCTTCAACTGGAATCCAAGCACGCACTCGGTCAGGTTTAGGTCGATCCCATTGAGCTTTCCCTTCCGCAAACATACGGTGCATGAGACACCCTTGATGAGATGCCGGATTGCCAACTTTAGCACACACTAAGCCCGGTTCGAAGCCACGTTTTCTAGCTGTAGCATTGGCAGCTAGGACATTATGATTTCTATCAATTAGGCGTGCCATACCGGGGAAATGATCCCACCAGCGATGGAATTCATTGATTAGACTTTGTAATTCATCGTGAATCATACTCTATTCCTCACATTTTGCTTTTCCAATTAAAGCTTCTCTATATCACCCATCATATAAAAATTCACTTATAACCTTATTTAAAATCTATTATATATCCAGCCAAAGCATCACACGTCACTAAATATGCCATCAAATGAATTGCTAATTCACAGATGATTTTAGTTAGGCTTTGTCCTTGGTCTTGAATAAGATCTACTTCAAATGGATCGATCCTATATACATTTGATTTGATAGCATTGGCATCGTCTTATAATTATATTCCCAAATAAACTGCTGTCGATCAGGCAGCAGTTTTTTATACTCAAAATGATTTGAACACCACAGGTTAAATACCAGTTTGTCATGTTCACAAATTATTTCGTAAATTAGATTAAGGCATTTTATATTTCATTAACTTAAATTCTTCAAATTCCATTAGATATACATAGCGAAAGGGTTAAGAGGTGGACACGATCAAATGATCTCTATTGTTCGTTTCGGAAGATGTTGATCGAAATCGATAGAACGATTTTGATCAAAAAAAGACCAACTATAAAATGTCTTTTTTGTTATGTCAATTCCCATCGTAACGGCTATTGTTGGGACTTGTGTGATTTGATTATGAACTTCTTTCAGCCCGGGTTGCGTAATACCAAAATGAGGACAACGGCAGTTGGAGGTAAAATATATGACTCTAGAAAAAGTGAAATATCAAGAGCGAGACAGGGAGTGAGTCGTGTACGAGGTATATCTGGATATCCTAGATTGTCTCGCTTTCTTTTCACAGTTCATTATTTTTCGGGAGTGGCTTGTTCGACTAGTCTGAGTCGACTTCCGCTTCCCGCCGTTCCGGCAATTAATAGTAGATCACAGGAAAAGATTTTATTTAAGAGTTTTTATAATTCAATACAGGGGGTTAATATGAAGAAAATAATTACCGCATTTTTAATTATTATTTGCTGTCTTGCAATAACAGCGTGTGGATCAAGAGTTAAGTCAGAACAAGAAATCATCAGTGCGATTATGGATAGTGAAGGACTTTATGGCGAAGTAGAGTCTTTTGAGATCTTAAAGCGTGACACAGACCGGAAAGCAAAAAATGATTGCGTCTGGTGCTGGATTGTGGTTAAAAATGATGCCGTCAGATATGAAAGGGGATATCGTGTTGAGTCAAATTATTATAGTGATGGCGGCTGGATTTTTGATTCCGTCTCGCCTTATCTCGAGAGTAAGTGGCAGCTTAATCTCGTCAGAGGGATTAACGAGGCAGAAATAGAAGACGTTTTAAATGGTTTTTTAATCATGGTAGATAAAAATGTCTGGGAACTAAACGGAGCAACAGATGTGAGGATTTTGGATCAAGAGACGTCGCTGTCTAACAACACTGATATTGTTAGAATTCATGGTACAGTTTTTGAGGATATTCAGAAGGCGACTGGTGAATTTGTTATTTCTTTGGTTTACAAAAGGAATCTATGGACAGGTGAAGAGGGGTGGGTCATAGATCGCGTCGATGTGATTGAACCTTTAACCGTCGAATATTTGGAAGGCTATGACCCTAATATTCAAGAGAACGATATTATACAATTTATTTCAGGAGAAACGCTGCTTTATAGCTATTTTTATATGGATCAAACATTAAATATTGAAGCAGATAAAATGAAAGATTTTACCTTGACTGATCAAGTGGTTACCAATCAAGGAGCAAGAATCATTCAAGGGTGTCACTTTATTCATCAAACGGATATGGTAGATTTTGGGGTCAATGGAGAGATTCAGTATGAATACAATGGATCCACTTGGGACATCAGTCCTCAAGGATTTAAAGCTGAAGTTCGCAACATCGATATTGCAGGTGAATGGTTAGGTACATACGACAGTGCAGCTGGTACTATGACGATGTTATTGTCAATCGAACATGGTGAAGCGGAGTCCATTAACATAACCATGTACCCAGATGTAAAAGGCGAAGGTGATCTAGGCGAAAATTATCAGTTTGAGGTAACGGTAAACGATAGTCTTTTGGAGGTTAATGTCTATTTTAAAGATTATATCAGTATAGCTGATAACTGCACATTATCTAGCTTAGAGATGACAATTATGGCGGAAGACAATGTCCTAGAGGCGAAGTTGAAATTTTTTTCTCCCTCCATAAAAACTGAATCTTTCATATTGAGTAAGCGGTAATTAAAAACTTTAGCCAGGGAGCGGCTTGACGGATCATTCAGAGACGTCTTCCGCTTCCTGTTTTTCCAGCAATGCGAAATATGTTTCGCAATAATCTTCTAGGCGAGCGCTCAGGTCGGCCAATTGCTCGTAAGTTTGGGGATTGGTTTCCGGTCCGATGGTCCCTTCGATTTTTTCGATTTCTGATTCTAGGGTAGTGATCTCTTCTTCGTATTTGCGGATATCCCGTTTTAACTTTGCCTGTAGGCGGCGTTCTTCGGCTCGGTTAACCCGTTGGGCATTTCGTTTAGTTGAGTGATTCTCCTGCTCAGCGGCCCGTACTGCCTGGACAGCACTTTGCTGTTCTAATTCGTAATTTTTGGCAGCGACTCGGTAGTCATCGAAGCGGTCAAAGAATTGGATTTGACTTCCTAAAAATCCAGCTATTCTGTTTGCCAAGGCGTCAATAAAATAGCGGTCGTGGGAAATGGCTAAAATAGCACCCTCATAGTCTGCCAGAGCACGTTCTAAAATTTCCATGGAATGGATATCTAAGTGATTGGTAGGTTCGTCGAGGAAGAGGAGGTCGGGGCGCTCTTCCAAAAGACAGCAGAGATAGAGTCGCGAACGCTCACCTCCAGATAAGACATTTATTTCTTTAAATACATCATCACCACGGAAACCGAAGCGAGCGAGCAGGTTGCGCATATCGGTCTGTTTGAGCTGGGAGCGCCTATAGAGTTCGTCGTAGACCGTGCGAGATTCATCTTTGAAATTAACATATTGTCCCATGTAGGCATAGGTAATAGTTTCCGATAGGCGGATGTCGCCGCTGAAGTCATCATCATGACCAGTTAACACTCTGATGAGAGTGGACTTGCCGCAGCCATTAGGACCTACGACGAAGAGTTTTTCGTTGGCCTTCATGTCGAGTTGTAATTTATCAAAGAGCGTTCTGTCGTCAAAGGACTTGGAGACGTCTTGAGCCGAAATGATAATTCGTTCAGGATCACCACCGCGTGTTTCTGGGATAAACTTAAAGTTCATACGACGTTGTCCAGCGTCCACCTTACTGCGTGCCTCGGTCAGTTGTTCGGTCACCTTACGACTACTTTTTCCCGGGCGTGGTAGCCTGATATATTGCGGTGGGAAAGCAGGGTTTGTACGACTTCTTGTTGTCGTTTTAGTTCACTTTCCAGACGTTGAACTTGCTGTCGGGCGTAGTCTTGTTCGAGGGCTTTTTGTTTGACATAGTTGTCATAGTTGCCGGGATAACGGTAGAGTTGGGTGTTTCTTAGTTCACAGACGGCAGTGGCAGTCTTATTAATAAATGAACGGTCGTGGGAAATATAGAAGACAGTACCACCGAAGCGGGAGATATAATCTTCCAACCATTCGATGCCGTCCATATCCAGATGGTTAGTGGGTTCATCTAGCAACAGAATATCCGGTTGGCGTACCAAAAGACGCGCCATGGCCGCCCGCATTCGCTCGCCTCCCGAGAGGGAGGTGAGCGGACGCTCTAAAATTTCACCGGATAATCCTAACCCTGCTAAGATAGCTGCCATTCTAGCTCGATAAGTATAGCCGCCAGCTGCTTCGAATTCAGCCGTCTTTTTTTCATATTCATTTAGATAGTGGGTACATTCTGGTTGCTCGCCCATTAAATGTTCTAATTCCCGCAATCTTTTTTCTAAGGCGGCCAAGTGGCTGCTTTCCAGGGAGGATTGTTCCAGGTCTAGCATTTCTTCGGTATGTTGGGTTAGATATCCGATTAGACAGCCGTTGGCAATCACGATGCGACCGTCGTCTAGGGGTTCTTCGCCGCGAATCATGCGGAAGAGCGTGGTTTTGCCGGCGCCATTTTCGCCAATCAAAGCCAGGCGTTCCCCGCGGTTGATCTGCAGTGAGACGCCTTTCAGTAAGCTTTGGTCTGAAAAGGATTTAGATATATTTTCGATGCTGATAAGGCTCATAGATTCTCCCGTTTCTACGGATAAAGTGTATATTTTTGCATTTTACGGCGCTTATATTCGCTGCTTTTTTCCTTAACCTGTTCTGATTCATGATACAACAAAACAAGTTTCGCGTTGCTGATTTTGCCTTGCCACGACTTAGCTAATCAAAAATTAATATATGAATTAGTATTCTTTTGAAGAAAATGGAATAAAATTTAATCCTAAAAAAAATAGTATATATAAATGATAGTATTTTTAACAATAAGAGTGAGAAATTATGGTATGCTCGTAAGAACTATATCTATTATTATATAGAATAAGTGTACTAGGTGTGGAGTATTATTTATAAATTTTAATTCCCGCCTAAAGATTTCTTTAGATCAAAGGATTTTAAAGGTATTTTACAGGAGTTTTCTTTTTAAATTTGGTTAAAGCAAAGTCCAATTACAGCTTGAATGCAAAAAACTGAAACAATGGCCTGAGAGAAGGAGTAGATGATGAAACCAAAGAGTATATGGCTGAAATCACTGGCGATTTTACTGATGCTTACGTTTGTTTTGCCGTGGGCACAAATACCGACAGTTGTTCGTGCCGTCGCGACCGAAGCAACTACGGCGGAATCGTCGGTGCAGGACAGGGAGTCGACAGACGAAGCGATTACCAGTAGTGTGTCCACTAAATCGGCTACCTCGGTGGCGATTCAGGATGTTCAGCAAGGAGATGAAAGTGGTAATGATGTCACATCATCTCAAACAACTGAAGCTTCCATGGAAGAGGATTCGTTAGAGGATGAATCTACCACTTCCAGCGCTGCAAATGATGTTGGAAAAGATGATGAGACCACTGAAATCAGCGCTACAGAGAGCGAAACAGTATCTAATGTCGACACTGGTACGACAAGCTCCAGTTCAGAGATGCTTAATGAAGAAACAACGGCATCTGAAGCTGATCAGGACGTCATGACGTCTCAAAATACCGATGTTGATGAAAAAGATCAGGACGGGGAAATCGAAGTTTCTTCGATCCGGAGTCGTCAAACGAGGAACAGCTCCTCATTCATATACGAAAATGTTCCGGGCGGTGTAAAGATTATCGAATGGGACGGTGTATTTAATGATCCCGAGACGAAGACTCTGATCATTCCGGACACTTATTTGGATCCTGCTACTCAAACCGAAGTGCCTGTGGTTGCAATTGGAAATGATGTATTTCATAGCAAACAAATTCAAAAGCTCACGATCGGTGCCAATATTAAAACCATTGGTGATAATGCTTTCTCTTTTAACCAAATTACCGACGTAACTTTTGCCACATCTTCGCCGGAAGGAGAAAACGCATTAGTTACCATTGGCAATTCTGCATTCTTAAATAATAAAATGAAGGTATTGCATTTACCCCCGAATGTGGAGACCATCGGCAGTAATGCATTTTCAAATACCCAAATTGATACGTTAACGATGGGTAATAAAGTTAAGACCATCAGCGACGCAGCCTTTGACAAGAACAACCTCGTCGAAGTGACGTTGCCCGATAGTATCACTAGTTTTGGTAACAGAGTCTTTACAGACAATGATGCTCTGCCTCCTCACACAGGTCGTTATGTAAAAGTAAATACCAATTCACCCCATGTTAAGAAGTTTGAGAAAACATTGCGCGATGACGGTTCCAACCGCTTTGGTCACGTCGTTGATCCCATCGTAGTTGTCATTAATTGTGTGGACGCTAAGACCGGCGAAGTGTTGCAGACATTTGTCGAAGGTGATGATTTAACCAAGGACAATATTTTTGTCAAGGGTGAGACCGTTCCATACACCACGACGCCGATTGCAGGTTATTATGTCGATCCAATTGTAGATGTGACAGCAACGGAAGCTGGACAACAAATAAATATTCCTTATAAATCTACGACTGAGCCACCGGTTATAACCTTGGTTGAATCGGCGGTTTTGGACCTTAATCTGAGTGACGAAGAAGTAAATGCAAAACTAAGATCTTTTGTCAAGGCCGTGGATCTTACCGGCACCGATATCACTTCTGAGATTCAATTCGATAAAGGTGATCTCAATCCGGCAGCTCCCGGAACATATTCCGTGGTCTATACAGTTACCGACCGCTTTGGTAATACAACGGACAAAACTGTTAGTGTCGCGGTAGCCGACGATTGGGAGCAGTACCCAATAGGCAACGGTTGGGTAATGGGTGATTTTACTTATAGTGGTACAACACTAACTGGTTTTAGTGAACAAGGTTTGGAAAAACACAAAACCAATAAAGACGTTGTTTTACCGGGCTTTGCATTGACTGGAAGTGCCGGAAATCGACAGCCAGGAGACCCGATCAAGACGATTGGCAGCTCGGCCTTTTCGGGTAAAAAACTGGACTCGGTAGATTTCAGTTTCTGTGAATCAGTAGAGACGATTGGTTATAGTGCCTTCTATAATACGTCGCTGCCGGCTATCGATTTTAGTCAACTGCCTGCCTTAAAAACGATTAGTAGCCATGCCTTCCGCGAAACCGCAATCAATAATTTGGATTTTTCACCTGCTAAGAACTTAGAAAGAATTGATGATTATTCTTTCTCAAGTATTAAAGGCGGTATTGAATCCCTTAATTTTGGTGAATTGCCCAATCTGACGTATTTGGGTTATCGCGCTCTGTCTACATATGGTGGTTCCAACCAGATGCAGTTCAGTGACAAGATTGATATGACGGGATTGCCTAACTTAGAGTACATCGGAACGGATAACTTCTATTATGCTCCAGCGACTGAAATTGATCTGACCGGCCTAACAAAGCTAAAATTTATCGGTAGCTATGCGTTCATGTCCAATTCAAGTTTGAACGGTGGCAAAGGTCGTGTCATTACTGGTTTAGAAACTCTGACGGCACTGGAGAGCATCAGTAGCCAAGCATTTCAATATTGCTATTTGCCGACGATCGATCTGAGCGGGATGACAAATCTGGGATCAATCGGCGATAGTGCATTCAGAGCTTACAACCAGCAATATGACACAGTCCTTACACTTCCCCAAGGTGGAGAAACATTATTGTCAAGGATTGGTTCCAATGCATTTAAAGACCGAAAGATCAATGAACTAGTCATCGAAAATTATCCTAAATTAACTTCTATTGGCACATACGCCTTCTCTGGTTGCAGTTTAAGTGATCTTACAATGACCAATCTCCCTAGGCTCAGCAGTGTGGGAGAATACGCATTTTACAATAATAAATTAACCGAAGTTAATTTTGCCGATCTCCCTAATTTAAAACAGGTGTCTTACAAAGCCTTTTTAAATAACACAGGTGTTTCAACCTATGATAATCAAGTAGTCATTTGGAATGAACCTAGGGAAAGCAACGTTATCCCTTCGACATCTACGTTTATCGTCAATCCCGAAACCCCGATTGATGAGGATTATGTCCCCGCAGATTTCCGCTATGGCATGGAGAATGGTCAGTGGTCTATTTTAGGCTTTACCGACAGTGGTTTGAATAAATTATTAAATGGGCGTCGAACCATTGTCTTCCCGGCAACCGATCCAAATGGTAGAGAGGTTACCGGTTTCGGCAAAGATTCTTTTGCGGGCATGAATTTTGATAAAGCAGATTTGAGCAATCTTGCCAACTTAAAAGTGATTGGCAACGGTGCCTTTGAAAATGCTACGGTAGCAGAATTTGATTTCACGTTGCTGCCGAATTTGACAACTATTGGCGATTCAGCTTTTAAAAATACCAAGCTGCCTTTGGTCGACTTTTCTAACAATCCGGAGTTGTCCAAGTTAGGTAGTTCTGCCTTTAATTCGACCCCGGTGAAGAGTGTTAAGTTTGAGAATAATACTAATTTAACCAAAATAGAAAATTACAGCTTTGAGAATACCACTTCCCTGACTTCGATCACTTTCACCAACTTACCTAATGTCAATACAATCGGTTATAGAGCATTCTCAGGTCGCTCCACATTAGATCACGACTTAGATCTTACCGAGATGCCGGCGCTCAAGAAAATTGATGATTTTGCATTTGAATATCGCAAGATGGATACCGTCAATGTCGAAGGTCTTGACCAATTGGAGTATCTCTCTGGATTTAAAGAGACAGGCTTGAAGAGTTTTGATTTCACTCAAGTTCCCAATGTTCAAACGATTGGACTGTCTGCATTTAACCAGACGAAATTGGGCGAGGTAGACCTTTCACCTTTGACTAAGTTAAAGAGAATATCTTCACATGGTTTTCGCTCAGCCAATCTTGAAAATGTAAATCTGGGAGACTTACCACAGCTAACGACTATTGATTATTATGCCTTTGCTGAAAATAGGTTAAAGAGCATTGATATGAGCGGTCTCAGCGCCTTGTCAAATCTGGGTAGTAGCTACACCTTTGCTAATAACCAGTTGACCGAAGTTATTTTCCCGGAGAATGCCCCTATCTCGGCCATCAATTCCAACGTGTTCTATAATAATCCGTTGCAGGTTGTTGAGATCCCGACTTCGATTACGAAAATACATGATGAAGCTTTTAGAAAGTATTATTACAGCAGCATGAAGACTGCCCTGTTGACTAAAAATCACGATGCCAACCAGGGCAAGCTGAAGGATTCACCGCCGAATGTGAGTGGTGGTCATATCATCGATGCCAAATATGTGAAGATTTTCTATAAGACGGCGGATGAAAGCCAAGATCTACGTCCTTCTTATATCGAAATTCAGACTGAGGGCGGTCAAAAAGATTACTATCCCGTCATCATTCCGGGTTATGTTGCAGCCGAAGGAAAGACCACGGTAAACTTCGACGACGATGTATTTGGTCATGAAATTATCTTCCATTATGGACCCATTAATTATGATATTGATCCCAACGATAAGATCTTGCTCACCCACAAAAACAAGGGTCCTGACGAAGGCATAGTGGGCAGCAGCCTCGTTACCACTTTCTCGATGGACTGCACCAGTATGGAGACTCCGGTCAATAATCCGGTACATGCCCTTATCTCCTATGATCCGACATTTGTCGAAAACGTCAGTGTAGCTAATAGTCCGTTATATCAAACATCGTATGACAAAGAGAATGGTCTCATTAAGTTGACCTTCCCGGCCGGTCTGACGACTGGTACCAAGTTGACGACGGATCTTGCCTGGACTTTTAAAGCAGGTCCTACGCCTCAGGGCTATGAGTTGGAAATTCCCACAGAGTTGCGGAATGATAACGGAGCACTGATCACTTTTGCCACAGATGAGGGTGTCGCTTCGTTCCCGAAGATCAAATCAAGATATGAAGAGCCAAAGGCTTACAAAGGCTTCGTGGATGACCGCAATGTTACCAAATATGACAATGGTCAGAAGGAAGCGGGCAGTGAAGTTGAAGTAGAGTTAAGCGGCGAAGAAATCAGCTACATCAACCCTGACGAAACGGTTGATATCACTTATGAATTCCAAATCGGTCAGACGTTTAACAACTCGCAGCTACAGCGCAATGTTGAGCAAGTGACGGTCACTGATCAATTGCCCACCTATCAGGCCTATGAAGATGGCGCATTAGTGACAAAGTATGCCGAGTTTGATCCAGCCAAGAATCCAAGATGGGTTTTCAATGAAGAAGATCATACGGTAACATTTACCAAAACATTTGCCGGTGGCACGAACCGAGTAGGCAGCATTGATAAATTAGTGTTGACCTATCCAAGTGGCGTCATGTATCAACAAACTAACAACGAAATTACAGTTGAGTTGACACCACATAATAAAACTCAAAATGAATCCATTATGACGGTCTCTGACGATCTGACGGTCACGTTGGTGCCCTCTAAAGAACCGCCACCGCCGCCGACTGATTGTGGTGTCAGAAAGACAGTAGATCGCAAGTATTTCCGCGACTATCCGCTTGACAAAGAACAGTCATTTGCCTGGACACTATCTTTCATCAAAGCGAAAAAAGAAGATGAAGAAGGCAAATATTTTAAGAACCTAGAATTACATGATGCCATTGATGCTCGCATGATGTATACCGAGATCGTGTTGCCCACGGGATTTGATCAAGTGACGATTTCCGGTGTGGTGGCCGGTAGTGAACCACAGGTTATTGCAACAAATGCGAGCGGTTTAATTGAATTGCAACCCAATGACTATACTGAACTTATTTTCAGTTTCGGTGAACAAGTCGTTAACAAGAGTCTTGACATTGTCGTTAAGTCAAAGTTGCGTGATCCTGAAATTGTCTATAACAGCGACGACGTATCCCAGAATAGTTTCCGCAATACTTTAGAAGGCACATGTGAACGCTTTAACCGAGACGGTACAAAAGATGCTGATATGGAGCTAACTCAAGACTGGGCGAGTGCCACAATGCTGCCTCTTGAATTAAGTGTTGAGCCGACGAAGACCAGTACTTATAGCGGTAAAATGAATTCAGGAGGGGATTCTGGCAGTTTCACAATTGGAGTTAGACGCCATCTCTCCGATGACGAAAATTCACCATCAGAATATGACATTGACATCCCTCAGTTTAAGATGGTTGATGTCCTTCCTGAAGGAGTCCTTTTGGTGGGAGAACCCAAGATGTCTCCCGAGTTTGCGGCCTGCCCAGGTGCTAAAGTTTCCACCTTATTTGGCTACGGTAATATCAAAGAACGTGTGGTCATTATTTACGAAGCAGACGTATTGAAGAAGGATGTCACAACAGTCGGAACGATTGAAACCGAACTGGATATGCTCATCAAAGGCGGTATGGTAAATAATACAACGTATATGTCCTTTGACAGAGAAAACACCATTTATAAAGGTACCAACGAAGGTCGTGTTGTACCGGAGTTTGCTGACAACCTTAAATATATGGAAGCTTCGGCAAACTTCTCCGTGTTGGATGTCAGTTTTATCAACGTTGCTAAATATATCCGAACAGCTGAAATGAGAGATGGAACTCTGGAAGGCACCTCCCAGTGGACCAATTTAGGAATGAAGTTCCTCTAGGTAGTCACTTCCAATATCTTATCCGCATAGATAATCTCTCTGAGGCTGCTACTACAAACAATGAAATTTTCGATGTGTTCCCATATGCCGATGATAAAGTCATTCAGATGGGCGGTGACGGAACACGTGAATCCAGGCTCTCACGATTTGGCAATACTTTCCTTAATGCCCGCATTATTAGTGAAGATTTAGCAGATGACTACACCCTCATGTACACCAGTGATCAGATTGCCATACCTGATGGCACAGAGGCTGGCGTTTACCTGAAAGATTTGAACTGGTCTGTCACTAAACCCGAGGCACCGACGGCGCTGCGCATTAAACCCAACTCAGATACTGTGACCATTCAACCTCAACAGTCCCTGTTGGTTCAAATCGATATGCTTGCTCCTCCTGATACCAACGAGTATCGCTCCATGGGCGGAGCCAGTGCATACAATTCCTGTGTTCGTAATTCTGATGAAACAGGTGCTGCGTATATAGAAACAAATAGAGTATACAATCGGATTCCTTACCCGACGGGAACATTTACGCTACAGAAACGTTCCAGAGTCAATGATCCGGCTACAAATTCAACCAAATTTATTCAAGGTGCCGAGTTCTCTATGATCAATGATGACGGTGTGATTGTAGCTAAAGCTATTACCGATGAAAATGGTCGGGCAACATTCAACGATGTTCGGATCGACGACTATATCGTGCGCGAAACCGTCGTTCCCGAGGGTTATGAGACTCCCGATACCGATCTAGTGATCTATGCGCAGGATTGGATGAACAAGGTCGATCAGAATTATTATTACGACTATGGTTTTGTGACTAACGAACCGATCTTTGCCGGCAAACTCTTCCTGGAAAAAGTCGACGGTAACGGGGATCCGTTGCCAGGGGTTGAATTTACCTTAGAGAAGATCAACGACGATACATTTACAACGATTAAAGCACGCACTGATAAGACAGGACGGGTGGAGTTTACAGAGTTGACCGAGGGTGAATATAAATTGACAGAGACCCGTACCCTCAACAACTTAACGCCGAACGGTGTTATCAAGGTGGATGGAAACAACACCTTTAGGATCACTTATCCTGACCAAGTATATAGTTTGACGATTGACCACAACCGCCAAATTATTAACGATAAGATCGATGTCGATCTGTACAAAATTGGCTTGACCGGTGACCTTGATGAAGAAAAAGAACTATACCAATATAGCTTATTGGACGGTCGTGCCATTGACGAGGACGTGACATTTGAGTTGCGTGAGAAGGACGGCTCGCTGCCCCTTCCCATACAGAAAGTCGGCAACCACTGGGCGTTCCATAATCTTTCGACAAATAAGGTATATACGCTGACTGAAACAGCCGTTCCCGACTCATCTATTTATCGAAGAAATACCAAGAGTTATGACTTTATGGTAGATGCTCAAGGTCGACTGCTTTCCATCGATGACACACCTAAACCTTTCAAAGGGAAGGATATCTATTTCCCCAATGAGCGCAAACCATTGGTCGGTAAGTTAGTAGTCAATAAAACTGATTCCAACGGTACACCTGTAGCCGGCGCTACATTTACGCTGAATCGTCTCAATGAAGAGACCAATCAGTACGAGCCGATTATGTATGATCAAGTGAATCAAATCTATACGGCTCGCACAGATGAAAATGCGCCACCGGTAGAGTTATTAACCAATGACCAAGGTATCGTTGTGTTTGACCGCATTGCTCCCGGCAACTATGAGTTGAAAGAGACCAATCCTCCGATGGGATATGTTGGTCAAAAACGTCAGGTGCGATTCCTGGTGGAAAATACAGTCAATCAGAAGATGCTGACAGATTCTGCATATGAAATTTCTACGGAAAGAGAAGAAGTTATTCATAATTTCACCATTGATGCGGTCAATCATCCGATCAATATTGATTTCCGCAAGATTGAACCAATCGCCATGGTAATCGGCACTGCAGAAAAAGATGCATTAGCAGAAGAGTTAGCAGAATCCATTGTAGCTGGTGACGTCATCGTAGAACAAGATGGTGATACCTATGACGTATTTAGACCGATCCAAGGGGCTAAATTTAAAGTTGTTGAAACAAAAGAAGATGCAACCGAACATGTTCTCATTGAAGGACAATTGACGGATGAGCATGGTAGATTAAACTTTAACGATATCACATGGAATGCAAGGAGCATTTATAAATTTACTGAAACGGCAGCACCGAGTGCAGATTGGGTTTTCAATGCGACACCGGTGACCGTTAATATAAATAATTATATGTATAAGCCAAACTTTGATGGGAATATCAAAGTTCGCTTTGAAAACTATCCTGCAGTGGGCAGCGTCATTATTTCTAAATATGAACGCACGAGTAACCAACGTCTGCCGGGCGCTAAGTTTGGTCTTTACCAATGTACTAAAGCGGAATTTGAAGCCAGCTCCGATCCTGATGATTATAAAGTTGGTGAGTACACTACAGGTGAAAATGGCTTTATCAAATTTGACGGTCTTGCCTTGAACAAAACTTATGTAGTTAAAGAACTGGCTGTGCCCGAAGTCTCAGTGGGGGAAGATCCGTTCAGACTGAATCAAACTCTACTTGAGTTTGATCTGACCCATGACAAGACGGTCGAATATCTGTATCTCTATAACGTAAGAGAAAGGGATCTGTTTGATCTGCCTGTCAAATTAGAGTGGTTGGGTGAGATTCCTGATGATCAGGAGATCACGATTAAGTTAAGCCAGAAAGACTTGTCTTCTGCATTTGACAGATATACCGAAGTGGAAACGGTTACTGTTACAGCAGGTGAGCTATGGCAACATGAATTTAAAGATTTGTATGTCAAAACCTCAGCTGGTGGGCAACTGCTCTATAAAGTTGAAGTAGAGCCTGTAGATGGCTATCGACTTGAACCTGAGCAGTCCTTCTTAGAAGTAAAGTATGAGGAGGACCAACTGAAGTACAAGGACGGCACGTCCGTTGAAGAAATTGAAATAGCTGGAGAAGCACCTCAAACCAAACAAGGTCTCCTATTTAGGAACTTTGAACAGATTGATATTTTAGTGAGAAAAGTGTGGGAGGACGCTGATTCACCTAGCGCTCGTCCGGAAAAAATACAGGTTCAACTGTATCAAAATAATAATCCTGTCGATGAAAATGGCACTATTGTCAATCAAAAATTAATTGACGTAACTGAACACAATGGAATTTGGGAAGTTGTCTATAAGGGTGTTGACAAGACGAACGCTCAAAATCACGAGTTCACATATACCGTTCAGGAAGAGGGCGTTGACTATTACTATCCCACCTTTACATCTATGGAAGGCATTAGGACGGCGGGCGATGAACCGGTCGATTTAACACTCACGATTCAGAATACCCTCTATCCGCAAGTCGATTTGCTGGCAAAGAAAAACCTGTTCTACAAGGATTTGGTCAGTGGTGAATTTACATTCTCCCTTTACAAATCTGATGCAACAGGTCAAATAATTGAAAAACTGCCCGGCTCTTTCAGTAATGACGCAGAGGGCAATGTGGTCTTTTCAAATGTGGTGAGACCAGCTACCCTCGGCGAAGATCACGCAGTTTACTATGTGATGGAAGAAGATATCACTGCTGCTTATTACAGTCGAGATGAGCATCGTTACTTGGCGAAAGTGTATATGCTGGCACCTACAGATGGTTCAACTGCGGCCGTACCGGTTGTTGAGTATTACGAACTCAATGATTCCGATAATGGCGTAACAGTTGGCAATCAACTGACAGGAACACCAACATTTAACAATACCTACTTAGCCAAGGGCGAGTGGCAACCACAGGCTATTAAATATCTAAATGGTCGCGAGATCAAAATGAATGAATTCAGTTTCTATCTGGCTCAGTCGATCGGTCGCAATCAAGCAGAAAATGATAGTATTATTCAATCTCAAACGAACGGAAGACCTGCTCAAGACAATCATGAAGCAGATCCGTCCATCGTCGACTTCGATCCCCTTGTCTTTGATCAAACCGATATCGGTGAGACCTATATCTATAAGGTAAGGGAAGTCGAACCCACCGAGACTGGTATGACGGGTGATGGCGAAATATTCACGGCGACAGTGGTTATTTCTGATCTAGGTGAGGGACTACTAGATGTGGATGTCAGTTATACTGATCCCGAAGGCGTCGCAGTTCAGTCGATGACATTTAGAAACAGTTATGAGGCATCAGGCAAGGCTTCACCTGCGGCGATGGTCGAGTTAAGCGGACGGCCTTTGACAATCGATGAGTTCAACTTTACCTTGAAGAAAGTCGCTGGAGACACGACCACAACTGAGGAGACAGTGACAAATGGACGCACATCGAGTGGTGCGGAGACCCTGCCTGAATACATCAACTTTACCGACCTTGTCTACAACGAAAACGATATTGGCAAGACCTATACTTATGAACTAACCCAAGATCCGCCTACCGAGACAGGCATGACCGGCGACGATTCCGTTTATACCATGACGGTTACGATTGCCGATAAAGGCAACGGCGAACTGGATGTGAATGTCACCTATAGCAAAAATGGTCAACCCATAGAAGGATTACCGTTATTTGAAGTTGTCTACACGGCCAGTGGAAATTGGGTTCCCGAAGTCACAAAAGAACTGAATGGTCGTTCCCTGAAACCTGATGAATTTAGCTTCCAGCTGATTCAAGTCACTCCTTCCGACTCTACCGGGGAGGAAGAAGAAACCGTTCTAGAAACTGTGAAAAATGGAAGACCTGAAACGGCTAATCAAGCAGCGGATACCGGAGCGGTTGATTTCATGCCATTGAATTTTGACCAGACTGATTTTGGTAAGACGTATACATATAAGATCAAAGAAGTTGCACCGACTGAAACGAATATGGTTGGCGATACGAATGTATATACCGCAGTTGTTTCAGTGAGTGACGGTCGCAATGGAACGGTTAAATTTGATGTAACTTATGAAGACAGTGAAGGTGAAACGTCAGAACCGTTGGTATTTGAAAACAACTATACGGCCAGCGGCAGTGTTACACCACAGGCCACTGTGACCTTGACGGGTCGTGAATTGAGTTCTGGTGAATTCAATTTCAAATTAACCCAGGTCCAAGGGCCTATTCCAGCTAATGATGGCAGGGTTGTGGAGACTAAAGCCAATGGCAGGGCTGCAGAAGGTGGTAACCCTGCAGATCCGGCAGCGATAGACTTCAGTCAACTGAACTATACGCAAGATGATATCGGCAATACCTATACATATAAGATTAGTGAGGATACGCCCACCGAAGGCGGCATGACAGGTGATGACTCTGTCTACACCATGACCGTGCAGGTTAATGACATGGGTGGCGGTGAACTAGGGTTTACTGTCGTGTACACGAAAGGCGATGAAACCATTGACGAGATACCTGTCTTCAACAACATATATGAAGCGACAGGCAGTACGTCTCTGGTTGCCAAGAAACTTCTGAATGGACGTGAGCTGAACAGTGGCGAATTTAATTTCCAATTGAAGCAGCTAGACGGTCCCAATGCCGACTTAAATAATCAAGTCTTGGAGACCAAGGCGAACGGCAGGGCTGCAGAAGGAAATAATGAAGCTGATCCCGCTATGGTGGATTTCACGACTCTGACCTACGATCAAACATCGATCAATGAAACTTGGACGTACGAGATTAGCGAGGTTGCTCCAACTGAAAGCGGTATGACCGGTGATGACACGGTCTACACAGTTAAAGTGGCTGTTACCGATGCCGGCAATGGTCAACTCAATGTAGTGGAAACGTACTGGAAAGGCGATACTGCTGTTGCTGCACCTGTCGTCTTCGCCAATGGTTACGAGGCGATCGGTACCTGGGCGCCTTACGCAAGCAAGGAATTAAACGGCCGTGAATTGATGGCCGATGAGTTTAGCTTCCAGTTGAAACAGATAAATGGTCCTGATGCCGACTTCGATGACCAAGTTTTGGAAAACAAGACAAATGGCAGAGAGGCTTCAGGAGACGATTCAGTTGTACTGAATGCGATTGATTTCTCACTCCTGACCTACGACCAAACATCGATTAACCAGACCTATTTCTATGAAGTAAGCGAGGTCAAGCCCTCCGGTGACGATGCTGAAGGTGGTATGACCTACGATGATTCTGTGTACACTGCGACAGTTGAAGTCACAGATGCCCGCGAGGGTCAGCTGAATGTATCAGTGACCTGGACGGATGCGTCAGACAATACTGTGGAGTACCCGGTGTTCAACAATAC
>JAAYOA010000152.1 GCA_012520525.1 Clostridiaceae bacterium
TCCCCATCTGAGCTGGAAATTTTTGACAGACGAATATAGTGTGCGTGGCGACAACCAAGGTATTTTGCCGATGATCATCAACACCGTCTATATGGTCTTAATCACCTTGATCATCGCTACACCGATTGGTATTTCGACGGCCCTATTTTTGACTCAATATGCGAAACAGGGGCGATTGGTTCGGGCGATTCGCTTTACAACTGAAGTTTTGGCGGGTATCCCGTCGATTATTTTTGGTCTCGTCGGCTCAGTATTGTTTTCAGAAACCCTGGGTTTTGGTTACTCGATTCTTTCCGGTTCGCTGACAATGACCATGATGATTTTGCCTACCCTAGTTCGAACTACTGAAGAGGCCATACTGTCGGTACCGATGTCCTATCAAGAGGGTGCCCTTGCTTTAGGCGCCGGTCGGTTGCGTGTCATTTTTAATATTATATTGCCCTCTGCTATGCCAGGCATCTTGACGGCGGTTATTTTGGCGATGGGACGCATTGTCGGAGAATCTGCCGCATTGATCTTCACATTGGGTATGGCATATGCAATGCCGAGCAACGTGTTTGGTCACATAATGGAATCGGGGCGAACCCTGACGTTGCACTTATATGCTCTATTTAGTGTCGGTAAAGATATCAATCAATCCTTTGCAACAGCTACGGTTCTATTAATCATTGTCTTTGTTCTGAACCGACTGGCAAGCTTGACAAGTAAAATGTTAAAGAAAGGTTGAGGTGTACGATGTACGAACCTAGATCCGAATCTATTTTTGAAAAAAGCTCAGATAAAGACGCCGCTTCCCGTATTAAGACGAATATTGGTCAAGCGGAGTCAATACAAATTGATGATCCGGTAGTGCGTCTGCGCGATCTTGATCTGTATTACGGTGACTTCCAGGCTCTCAAGTCTATCACGATGGACTTTGAACGCAATAAAGTGACGGCTCTGATCGGTCCTTCGGGCTGCGGCAAGTCCACCTGTCTAAAAACTATCAACCGCATGAATGACCTTGTGGACAACTGTCGGATCGAAGGTCTGGTTGAGGTTGAGGGACAGGATATTTATGCTGATAACTTAGACATCAATCTGCTGCGTAAAAATGTGGGCATGGTGTTCCAGAAGGCCAATCCTTTCCCCATGTCTGTCTACGACAATATTGCCTACGGTCCTCGCACCCATGGAATCAAAAATCGCAGTAAACTAGACGAGATTGTTGAGAAAAGTTTGCGTCGCGCCGCTCTTTGGGATGAAGTTAAAGACCGTCTCAAAAAGAGCGCCTTGGGCTTATCAGGCGGTCAACAGCAGCGTCTCTGTTTGGCTCGCGCTTTAGCGATCGAGCCCGAAGTTCTGTTGATGGATGAGCCAACCTCGGCCCTAGATCCTATTTCCACATTAAAAATTGAAGACTTGATGAATGACTTAAAGGAAGATTACACTATAATTATAGTAACTCATAATATGCAGCAAGCCGGTCGTGTAGCCGATCGCACAGCCTTTTTCTTGTTAGGTGAAATGATCGAATACGACGAAACTGTAAGAGTTCTAAATTCACCGAGTGACGAACGCACAGAGCGCTATGTCAGTGGACGATTTGGTTGAGGACAGTTTGTTAATGCCGATCAGCGGGATCGTCGATCAAGTAGGTAATCCATCTAATTGAATGATTAATTAATCATCACTAATCATTTTACAGACCCAAAAATCAGCAATGGCATGGCGACAGATGGACGACAAACTTAAAATCTAGAACAGCCGAGCCCTTTGATCATTCTGTAATCTGGCACAATTTGCGACAAGTAAGCCTTGCTCTTCTGTCGCAGTGGAATGTCAATAAATTAGACCGAAAGGATAACATCCATGACAAGAAAAGTATTTGATCGAGAACTCGATATTCTCCATCGAGAAATTACAGCACTCGGCGGTCGTGTCGAAGGAATTATTGTAGACACTGCCGAAGCATTAAAGACAAATAATAGAGATTTGGCACAGCGCATCTATTCTGAAGACCCAGAAATCAATGCATCTCGCAATCAAATCGAGCAAATGTGCGTCAATTTGATTGCGCTCCAACAGCCACTGGCGAGGGATTTGCGTTCCATCACGGCGACTTTAAAAATGGTCACCGATATCGAACGGGTTGCAGATCAATGTGCCGACATCTGTGAAATTATGATCACGTATCCTGACCTTCACTTTATGAAAGTTCCTCAAACTGTTATGACTATGTTTGAGCGGGCGACGGAAATGTTTGCCGAAGCCATCGACAGTTTTATCCGCCAGGATGCTGAATTGGCGTCTACAATTCGTCCTAAAGACGATGTCGTCGACTCTCTCTTCTCGCGCACAATTATCGAGATGTCCAAATTTATTCAAGAAGATCAGGCCTTTGTATCCCAGGCGACAGATTATATGTTTATAGCTAAATATTTAGAGCGCATAGCAGACCACGCGACCAATATTGGCGAATGGACAATCTATGCAGTAACTGGAAAACACACAAGCATGTCAAACCAAATAGCTGATCGCAACCTTGCAAAAGAATTTGATAGATAAATATAATATGATTAGAATTTAATCATCAGAACGAGAGGTCTAGAAATGCCGTTAATTTATATTGTGGATGACGAACCGAACATCAGACAGTTAGCCGCTTTGGCGATGCGCGATGCAGCGATGGAATGTGAAACTTTTGCCAATGGCGAAGAGCTTATGCAGGCCATCAATTGGCGAATTCCCGATGCGGTGATTTTGGACTGGATGATGCCCGTAATGGATGGTCTAGAAGTTATCAAAAAATTACGTTCAGATAAAAAAACTCGTACAATCCCAATAATTATGTTAACCGCAAAGACAGATGAAATGGATCGAGTACTAGGATTAGAAATCGGTGCCGATGACTATATTCCTAAACCCTTTGGCGTACGCGAACTGGCCGCTCGGGTACGAGCTCTTTTACGGAGAAAGGCTTTTTCCGAGGAACAAGAACATGACGTAGTCATTGCGGGTCCTCTTATGGTGGATGCAAAGCGTAGAAAAGTAACGAAAAATGACGAAATCATCGAATTGACGATGAGAGAGTTTGACCTGTTGTACATCATGATTCAAAATAGAGGTCAAGTTTTCAGCCGGGATATGCTTCTTGACCGGGTATGGAAAGTCAGTTATTTCGGCGATACGCGAACTGTTGACGTACATATACGTTATCTTAGGCAGAAGATTGAGGACGATCCGAGCAATCCAGTATTCATACAGACCGTCCGAGGAATCGGTTATTGCTTTGCCGAGACCCTTGAAGAGGAAACATGAACAAAAAGGCACCGACAAAATTTATTTTAAGCGCAGCGACCTCAATCTTAACCGGATTGCTGGTCGCTATATGTTTTATTTATATTTTTCTCCCTAATCCAGTAGCTAAGGTGGACTATGTTTTGACCATCATTAGTCTTGGTCTGATTCTCGGACTAGTGGTGGGGGTGGTGACGGCTTATTTTGTCAGCCGTCGCATTATGTTTTATCCCAACAATCCTTTGGAAGAGGCAGATGCCAAGATTTTTGAACTCAACGACCAGTTGACAGAAATGAATTACCGCCTGTCGTGGAGCAACTATCAGTTAAAAAATATTTTGCAGAATCTAGAGGACGGTGTGATTGCCATCCGCAACGACGGGGGATTGGTCATTTTGACTGAACGCGCCCAGGTTCTTTTAGGTGAGCCTCAACCTTCCAATAATCTTCGCGCATTAGGACCTAATTATGCCCAGGTTGCAGCTTTGGGTGTTCAAATGAAAAAAAAGATCAAAGCTCAGAACGAGGAAACGATGCGCCTGCGGGCGTCTGGTGAAACTGTTACAGAGGAACCGGTCAGTGCTCTTGCCTCGGAAATTAAGATTAACTATCCTGAGGAGCGTATTCTCGAAATTTATACCGCTCCTTTTACTGCGGATGATACCAGCGAGGGCGTACTATTTGTTATAAAAGATGTCACCTTAATTCGCCATCTGGAGCAGATCCGGACGGAATTTGTGTCCAATGTCACTCATGAGTTGAAGACGCCTTTGACTTCCATTCAAGGTTATCTTGAGCTTTTGATAGACAGTGAACGGGATCTTATGACCCGACAGCAGTTTTACCAAATTATGGAGATCGAGACAGATCGTTTGAAAAATTTAATTGAAGATCTGTTAAATCTCTCTGAAATTGAACAAGCGGGGTTGTCGGAACATGCCCATGACCATGCTGTCAACTTATATGAAGTTGTCGAAGATATCATCGGTTCCTTGACGCCACAAGCGGAACAGAGCCAAGTAACGGTCTATAATCAACTGCCAGTTGATTTGACTTTTGTGGCAAGCCCGATCCGCATGCGTCAGTTGTTTACCAATCTCATCAGCAATGCTATTAAATATAATAAAGAAGGTGGATCCGTTTGGATCAGCAGTTCGATGGCTCGCAATCGCTTAGAATTGGTCGTGCGCGACAATGGTTTAGGTATTCCCAAAGATCAACATGAGCGTCTCTTTGAACGATTCTTTCGTGTTCACAAAGAACGGTCTAGAGAATTAGGGGGTACCGGTCTAGGTTTGTCGATTGTTAAACATATTGTCAATCTTTATGATGGAACCATATCGCTGGACAGCGAACCGAACAAAGGCACGAGTTTTATCATTCTTTTTCCATTAATTTGAGGTGTCCATGCTGAGAAAATTATCTATCGATGAAATACAATCCGTTGATGCTGCTCATCGACAATTAATTACAACATATGTGGGGACTAACATTAATCTGCCTGAAATAGAGGCAGATTTTGTTATTTTGAATGTTTACTTGATGTCTTCCCATTTAGAATGGTATCCATTCTTCGGTGCTGTTGCGGTCCGCGGTGAACACATCGTCTATTGTGGACCATATAGTCGCTCCGCTGATGAACTTAATCCTGCTGTTCCTTTTGAGTTTTTCTTTCAAAATGAGGTAGAGGAAGCTGCTGTTTGCCAGAAGCCACCATATGTGACTTTAGTTGCACCCATTTGGCTTGATGGCGGTGGTCAGATTTTGATGCCGGGTCTTGTCAACGGTCACTGCCACGGTGACATGGGCTTACTGAGAGGGCGCGGTGATGGCATGACCTTGGCAGAACAAAATGAAGCCTTTGCTTCACACAATTGGTTTCAGGACTTTATGTCGGATGAAGATCGGCTACTGGCTCGACGCTTGACCTATGTTGAGGCTTTGCTGTCGGGCACGACATTTATTTGTGAAAATATGTATTGGAGTTTGGGAGAACGCGCTGTAGAGGTAATGGTAGAGACAGGTATTCAGGGTGCTTTAGTGGAAGACCTGCGACCGGATTTTCGAATTTCCGATGTCTATCATTCAGCGACATGGTTAAATCAGTTCCGAGAACTCTGCCACAACCATGGTCTTGTTGCTGTAGCTGGTTGTGCTGCTGAAGAGGACTTCAGCCCGTCAATTGTGCAGGCAGAACATGAGTTAGCTGCACAGGCAGGGCTTTGGGAAACCAGACATTTTTCCGAAACCACATGGCGATTATCGATCGTCGCTGATCATTACGGGATGACGCCGACGCATTTTTTGTCTAAATATGGGGTTCTCCATCATCGCTTGATCGCCTCCCACGGCGTTCATTTAACAACTGAGGATATTCAATTGTTAGCCGAGCGTGAGGTCAAGGTTGTAAACACCCCCCTCTGTGAAATGAAAATTCAAGATGGCGCTGCGCCAATTGTTGAGATGTTGGCGGCGGGGATCAGCGTTGGTTTAGGGACTGATGGAGCGTGCTGGAATAACAGCAACGATATCTTTCGAGAAATGAAGGGTGTCAGCCTGTTGAATGCTCTGCGCCTTGGTCCGGCGGCTCTGACACCGGAGCAGGTCTTGGATATGGCCACTTCGATGGGGGCGGCGGTTTTTGGCGAAGAGAAGAGCAGAGGTACCCTCGCTCCAGGTATGCGGGCAGACTTTATTCTGATCGATATGAACCAGCCCCATTTTAGTCCCCTTATTACTTCAGGCACAGAACAGAATGTGGCATCTCACCTTGTTTACTGTGCAACTGGTCAGGATGTGCGTGACGTCTTTATAGGTGGCAAGCAGATTGTCGAGGATCGAAAGGTTTTAACGACCGATCTGTCTAAACTATTGAACCAGGTCGATGCAGCGGCTAACAAAATTACCTCGTTGTCTAGCAGCAGCTCAGCTAAATGATTTAAACTATTCGATAAATTTATTTTGTCGTGGGACAATAGTAAATAATACAATGGGTTTGTGCTAATCGCATATCAATGGCAAGGAGGAAATTTATGACTGAGCAAAAGATCAATCGAGCTACAGCGCCCCAAGCAGAAAATGAAGGGGTTTTGCATCTCGAACTTAAACCCGGCGATGTGCCTCCCTATGTACTGTTGCCCGGCGCTCCGGAGCGGACAGAAATTATCGGTAGCACCTGGGATGAGCATAAGTTGGTCGCTTATAACCGAGAATACCGGACTGTCTCAGGTGTCTATAAAAATACGCCTATGGCGACGGTGTCGACAGGAATTGGTACTGCGAGTTCGGAAATTTGTATCCACGAATTAAACACCTTGGGCGTACACACCTGCATTCGGGTGGGTAGCACAGGCAGTATTGTTCCTGAGTTTGATTTGGGAGATTTAATTATTCTCCTAGGGGCTGTACGCCGTGACGGTACGTCCGACTCATACATAGATCCCGCATTTCCTGCTTATGCCGACTTCCGAGTAGTCAATGCTCTTCAAGAAGCATGTGAAAACTTAGGCTATCGTTACGGTTTTGGCATTGCTTACACAGCGGCATCTTTCTACATTGGTCAAGCAAGACCTCTGCGGGAGGATGGTACAGGTTACTGGTCTAGTGACAAGGATCATTTAATTGAAGATCTGCGTCGCGCCGGTGTTACTAATATTGAAATGGAAGCAGCCGGACAATTTGTGGTTGGCGCCCTTCACGGTATGCGCATGGGCGGTATTATGTCTGTCTTAGCAAATCGCGTCACCGACCGCTGGGGAGATCAGGGCGGCGAAGTAAAGGCTTGCCGTGCTGCCAGCGAGGCTTTAGCTATTTTAGCTCGGAAGGATAAAGAAAATGAATCACAATATTGTATAAGAAAGGGCTACAAGATATGAGCATAATTTCCGGATTGACCAAGAGGCTGGTCTATTATGTCAATCCCGATCAGGAACACGCTATAACAAAACAAATCAATATGCGGGAATTTTGTAAACGCCACGATATAGTACTGACGCTAGTTGAGAGAACAGAACTAACAGATCAACTTGGCTATCTGTCCCATATTGCGGAGGAATTGGACATCGAACTTCAATCTGACAATTTTACAAGGGATCAGCCTCTGCCTGAGTATGACCTATTATTGATCTGCGGCTTTGAAGCGGATGAACGCAATGAATTACTTAAACAATTACAAGAGGAGGAGGTGGCCAGGGGAGCTCTTAAAGCAATAGCTACGGAAACTAATATACATTGGACTCTGGAACACATTCTCTCTGATGTGGCGGAAGAACATATTGTCATTCAAGCATATATGGACCTACGTGAAACTGTCCGAGTCGGGGAAATCGTCACAGAAACAACGGGATTGCCGCCTCAAGCTAGGCAAGCATTTGACCAGCGCATGGACTTAGCGCAAAAAATGCTTAGTAGTAGACAGATTCCCAACGAACCGGATTTGATGCGTCAATTAGCACGAGAGTTAAAGATATTAATAACTATGGGAGAAGAGCAAGATTAAAATTGTGTTAGAAACATGAATGATTTTGGTTAAATGATCTATAATAGCAATTCTATTTTGTACATAATGCACAAAAATGAAGTTTAGGCATAAATCTATATTGACAAGGTGCACATAAGACCATATACTAATAATACGCTCCAGGGAATACTCAAAGGCAGAAGCCAAAGCAGTTATTCACCTACATCGATCGAATCAATATAGCAATTGATGAAGTTGATGATAGGAGTGAAATCACAACGAATTGGGGGCATAAAGCAAACAAGGAGTTGTATATTGAACGATTAGATTCATATGAATTGATCGGCTTTGAAAATTGAATGACAGACAGAATGCTAGATAACAGTGGATTTAGTTCGATGATTCCATCAATTGTTATATTTAGTGGATCATCCATTAACTGCAATCATCTGAAGCAAAGATAGTTGATATGTGCTTGAACCCTTGTACAGCTTGGGGGAGCAGGCAAGAGTAAAGAGCATTACGCTTTAATATCGTACTTGAGAG
The DNA here is from genome assembly GCA_012520525.1 of Clostridiaceae bacterium. GTDB lineage: Bacteria > Bacillota > Clostridia > Saccharofermentanales > Fastidiosipilaceae > JAAYOA01. The sequence continues at coordinate 8,285 of JAAYOA010000152.1, forward strand.
TCAGAACAACTGAGAAAGTTGGAAATGACCGGGTCAACATACAATTGATCTAATTCGAGAAATATCAACATAGCAAAGTCCAACCTTGTACATATAGTTGTTGCATACTTTATAGGAATTTGCAGTTAGGAATCCAAGTCCGAGATAGATTTTGTGAAAGCATTTGATCAGTACGATTCTGTACATATGTACGTGAATGGAAACATCAGAGCCACGGAAGTTATCAAGCAGGAAGTGCCTACTCTGTGTTAGGTAGACGACTAAATGCTAGTTTCGCAAACCCAAATAAAAATCACCGAGAGCGATTTAGAATGTTGTAAAGAAACATAACCTGAACGAATACGTGATGATAAACGGGCCGGGATTATGAATTGAGGCGTTGAAGAAAGACAAGATCTAAGAATGTAGATGATAAAATTGTAGTTTCGCAAACCCAAATAAAAATCACCGAGAACGATCTAGGATGTTGTAAAGAAACATAACCTGACGGATACGTGATGATAAACGGGCCGGGATTATGAGTTGAAGCGTTGAAGGAAGACAGAGCATAATTGCCATAGATTACAGTTAACCCAGATAAATAGAGCATTTGATTGGGAATAGATGGCAAATAGGTAAATGAATATTCTGCAAATCAATAGCAACCAAGGGATGGTTGGTCAGTCATACAATGAGTAAATAGATCAATAATAGGGATTTAAGAGTGAAATATAGAAGTTTCACGTTGAGTAGCAATTTGGAATGAGCTAACAGGTTCGCTGGAGCTACTTTTATTTTAAATAAAAATCTCCGAGGTTACAGCACGGAGATTTTTTTATGGATATTTAGAATCTTATCTTTAAATTGAGCGCTGTTAATACGTTAATATTTTATATAAATGAACACCCAATTTTTATTAGCTTATTTAGGAAAAACAGTGTTGGCATCGAGTTTGACAATATCTTTAAAGGTTCGACCCTGTTCATTTAAGTCAATACCATAACCTACGACCCGATTGTAATCTATGTTGAAGCCGACAAATTCAACTGGTAGAGGAATCAAGATTTGGTCCGGATTATAGAGTAGAGTGCAAATTTTTAAAGTGGCGGGATTTAAAGTCTCTATGTACTCCACCATCAAATTAGTTGTTAAACCCGTGCGGATCACTTCCTCTACAATGAGGACGTCCTTGCCATTCACTTCAATACCGATTTGGCGAGAGATCCTAATGATACCCGGTCGATTTAACATCGACGTGGTGGCTATTGAGGTGAAGTCATAGGTCAAAGGCAAGTCAATTGCCCGCGTCAAATCGGCAATGAAATAAAGTGAACCTTTTAACATGCCAATGATGACTAAATTCCGGGGACTGTCTTTATAATAGTTTGTTATTTCTTGGCCTAATTCATGGACACGCCGCTGGATTTGTGCTTCAGAAAAAATAATTTTGTTGTTCCAACGGTCATGGGTCGGCTGTCGTTCATTTTGTTTGGTCACAGAATAACTCCTTTTGCAGGATCGGTAAGTTGGTCCGTTTGATCATATTGAATATGATCCATAAAAGATTTGTAGTCCCTCTGATAGACAATTTTGACATCAATGCCATATTGCTCTTTAGCCATCTTTGCTTTGCGATTTTTACGCGCCACATAGCGTTGATCCATAGTAGTAAGTTCTAGATAAAGATCAAATTTAGGCAGATAAAAGTCTGGTCGAAAGGCAGTTATTAGATTACCCTTTTCGTCCCATTCGACAGGGAAAGATTTAGGTTCGTATCGCCAATCAATTTGATAACGGTTTAGCAGTCTAGCGAATTCAATTTCAGACTGATTTTTCATTTCAGGAATGTCATCCATAATGAATTCGGCGCGATCATTTTGTTCATTTCTCTGAAGGCGGTTGCGGGTCATGTGATCTCTCACAATTGCTTGCATAGCATCAATCCAAGCATCAGGAGACATAGAATCGGTATTGAAAACGCCGTCATAGAGCCCCGGCTGGTTGGCATCCTTTTCAAATAGAATAGAGACAAAACGTTGGTATTTGCGATCCCAATGATTGACGTACTCGAGGGCACTGTCCCTTTCCATTTTAAAACGCTGCACAATTCGGTCCACTCGGTTGTCTAACGAAGCAAATACTCGGAAGTGAATGGCATCGTCTTCGGACCCAAAAAAATGACGGGCGCCAAAACCAAGGAAAACAATCGACTCACTCTTGATCAGTCGGTGGATACATTCGTAGAGATATTCGTAGTATGTCTGTCCTTCTTCAAAAATTTCAGAATAAAATTTAGGACTTTCTTGAAGCATGCGAAAAACATGATTGGTGACATATGGACGGATAAATCGATTTAACAGATCATCGCGATTATAATGGGCGTAGCCCAACCGCTCTGCTAATAGTTGAGAAATTTCGTCCCCGTAACTACCACATTGTCGGGAAACGGTGATAATCGGCATATTAACCTCCGTTTACCAAGGGATGGTGGAATAGAGACACTGCCAAATTTATATTAATTACATTATACCAATTATCGTATGTGGTAGAATAGCTACATAATATGACATTTAACGCTTGTTATTTTTCGGTAGAATAATAAGCGCGAATACAATATTCTAGGAGGATGAACAGTGAATTGTCCTAAATGCCATAAGCCTAATGTGGAGAATGCTAAATTCTGTTCCCACTGCGGTGAGCCTTTACAAACAAAACAAAAAACTAGACAGACATATGATAACTGTACGAACTGTGGAGCAAAGCTAGCGCCGGATGCGTCATACTGCAATAAATGTGGTGCTGCCGTCATCAAGTTGCCCAAGTCCAGCAGGTCGAGTGCAAGAGCACAGGATGCACCAATTCCGCCACCATTACAGGTTGCTACAACCAAGGGTGACAGAAAAGATCCTTCTGACCGGTTTGGTCGCAATGTTTCTAGTAGCACTAGAAGGGATTACTATACCGATCTAAGCGATTCAGGAAAGACTGGAACAGGTGCAGAGACCCAAAAATCAACGTCTCGCAGACGCCGAAGTTCGTCGGCGGACGACCAATTAGTAGGTCGTCGCAGCGGTTACAGCTATCAGGATGACTTCGGTGGTGATCGTTATGCCGACGGTATTTACGACGACTATGAAGATTCCTATGAGGACTATGACGACGACTTTGACGAATACGAATATGAGAGACCACGTCGCAGTCCGGCACGCTTGATTTTAACGATTGCCCTTGCTCTTATCGCCTTGGCAGTGGTCATTGGCATTGTAACCGTTGTCCGACAACTTGTGAATGATCCGCCTTTGACCAATGAGTCACAAGATTTGGTGGTTCAAGTATCGACTACTACGACTCCGTCTACGACGGTGCCAACTACGACGACACCTCCCACGACAACAACCCGACCGACGCCGCCATCTACAACGCCGACAACTACCCCTCCATCAACGACGGAGACAACGACGACAACTACTCCATCTTCAACTGTAGAAGAAGAAACGGGAAGCATTATGATTTCAGGCAATACCGGTTATGTCATTCGTTCTGGTCCTGGTACCAGTTATGACAGATTAGGACTGATTGCTCCGGGCAGTTCATTCGTACCCGTCGATCTTGTCCAAGGTGAATATGCCGAAGGTATCGGTGATCAATGGTACAAAATTATTGTGGACGGTCGGGAAGCCTATGTGATTCAGGATCCTAGCGGTCAACAGTAATCTAACGGATTGAATTTAGTCAAATTTAATTAAATTAAAAATTATAATTATAGCCCCCTGCAATTTTGTATGCAGGGGGCTGCTTTTATAAAAAGAGTATCTGCTCAATACTGATTTCTTTTGCAAAGAAATTCCCTTAATTAAGCTGTATTTTCACTGTTCCAATTGAGGCGAAGTAGATCTACTCAGTGATTAGACTTTGTGATTTAGCAGGAGTTTCTGTCATCAACAGGTAAAAGAAGGGCTATTGATTTTATTTATGGTGTCAGGAATTTTCTGTTGAGTTGGGTGCAGTAGGATCATAAATGGGTTTTTTCGCGTCTAGTTTTTTAGTTCGAGTTCCCCATATGGTTAAAACTAGGAAGACCAGAGCAACAGCCCCTATGACATGAAATGCCGTATCAAAAGAACCTGTTTTTTCAACGATTTGTCCACTAAACATTGGCAGGATAATTATGCCTATTGCAACCATCCACTGAAATATTCCCATAGCTGTGGTATGCATAGATTCTGGGACTTCTTTGGTTGCTTCTGCAACGGTAAAAGAAGTGATCGTTCCGGCAAAGAAACCAGTCAGTATTTGGATTAAAAATAGAAATATTAAATTTGTAATGAGTGGAGAGAGAAAGCAATAGAGAGCCAATGCGACAAAGCAAAGTGGAACCCATGTTTTTGCACCATACTTTCTGAAGCGGTATGTAGACGAAATAAACGATGCCAGCATTTGGAATACCATGAACGTAATCGTCAAAAGACCAACCATAGTGTTGTTGCCACCGAGTTGTCTCACTCTTTGAGTGTCAAAATTAGTCACTGTTGCTAATACAATACCGGTCTGCATAATGGCAATGGCAGAAAAGAACCACAACCGTTTATTTTTCAATGCGGGTATGATGTGTTTGAATGTCAATTTTTCTGCTGATTTGACAGATGGCGGGGTCTGAACATCACAGGCAAGGGAGGCGTCTTCTGTACTAGACTGTCGGAAGCTGATAGCAATGATTGTCGCCAAGACCGATGCTCCGACACTGAGCCAACAGAGGAAGCGCATGCCAAGTAAATTGTAGAATAAAGCACTAAAAATAAATCCTAATAGTTGTCCAAATGCATTGGCACCCATGATCAGGGCAGTTGCTTGCTGGATCGCTCCTTTGCCAAATAATTGGGAGAAGAAGATGATGAATACAACCCAAACTGCTGCACCAACTCCCGACAATGTGTTGCCCAATAGAAAGCCTGTGCCAGTAGGGCTGGCGATGCGCACAAGGGAAGCGATGGCTGGAACAATGACACCGGCAACAATGAAGACCTTCGCACATCCTCTCAGATCAGCAAATATACCCAATGGCGGTCGCAAAAAGATCTGGGCAAAGCCATAAGAACCGGCGACGAGTCCAATCATACTTTGGCTGACAGACAACTCGCGCAAGAACGTCGCTGTATGGGGGATGTATACATACATCGAGAACCAGTAGAGGGATACCATCAATAGCGCACGTAAAATAAGTGAACGGTTTAGTGTTTGAGGTTTATTTTCCTGGACACTTGGTGCGGAATTGACATTTGATTTTGTAGACATGATCATAAATCCTTACAAATAAAATCTAATAAACGTTCATGCGATACGTTTATTAGAAACTTTTTCCCACTTAATATCTTCCCTTAATAAAAAACAAATGTCAGTTGAAATCTTGTTATTTTAAGTATGTAATTTGGGAATTATTGTTTGTGTCGCTAATGATCTAAGAATTTAACTATTATAGTAAAATAGTCACCGGTTCTTTGCTTAAACGGTGCGAAACCGGTGCAAAGTCCGGTGCTTATCGATCCCTAAAGGGGCTAACCTTACCCCAATCTCGGATTGAGGTAAATTGATTTTTGTTAATCTCTGCTGCGCCCACCAAAGAGTAGAACTAGACGCAACAACTGCAGCATGGAACTCAGTAAAGCGGCGACATAGGTCAAAGCTGCAGCGCGTAAAACTTTCTTGGCCGCAGGCAGTTCCTCAGCCGTTTAAATTTGACTTGACTCTAGAATGTTAATGGCCCTCCGGGAGGCATTCAACTCCACGGGCAGGGTGATCAGTTGAAAGGCAACAGCCAGTGAAAACAAGATAATGCCCAGATTGATTAGCGTTTGATTCATACTCATGATTACGCCAACTAATATGAGTGGCATTGCCAACATACTGCCAATATTGGTTACCGGTACCATGGCCCGCCGCAAAACCAAAGGGAAGTACTCCCGGTTGTCCTGGATGGCGTGACCACATTCGTGGGCTGCGACCCCAATCGCTGCCAGTGAGGGATTGTTGCGCACAGAATCAGACAAATTGATTGTTTTGTTTCTGGGATCATAGTTGTCGGTCAAATTACCGGGGATGCCTTGAATGCGAACGGGCAACCGCTCGACTCGAATAATCTGTTGCGCAACATCAGCCCCAGTCAGGCCGCGCCTACTTATTACTTTGCTATATTTACTGTAAGTATGTTTAATATTTAATGAAGCTGCACCTGTGATGATGATTCCGATCAGAACCAAGATCCAGGTGGAATCAAAGTACATAAATGGATAAATCACATTAATACCCTCCTTTGTTACTAATGTTGTCGTTCGTCATTGTATTGGAGAGTCAATTGGTTATTGAATGCGACGAGAGAGGTCAATGCCGAGATCACTCGGAGTATGACCGCGGATCTCCCAATGGGATGTTGTATTAGAAAAATCTAACAAGGCAGCTAGAATGTCTTCGTAATAATCTTTTGGAATAAAAGGCATTGTACTCAATACTTCTTCAGCATTGTCGCCGCTAACAATTGACCAAGTCAATAATCGCAGGACCATTTCAACTTCTGTAGAAGACATATTCTCGTCGCTCTCGTCCTTAAAAGCCTGTTTTACTAAGTTATTTAGTTTAATATAGTGGCGGTTATTAGGGTCGAAGAAACGAGTGGCATAGGCCTCTACGATTTCTGGCGTGATGGGACGGTAGTTAACATCGTGTTGTTCTGCCGCCTGCCATATTTTTTCAGCATGTTCTTTCGTGAGATCGGTATGATAAATAAAAGGCTGGTTATAATTGTAGTCGGTGGCGTGGCGACCGAGGATTTCTACGGCCTGCCGGATGCGATACCTAATCGCTTGACTCGTCATACCCTGTAAATCTTCGCTGCAGAACACTCGTGCTGCAGTTACTAAATCGGGGATTTTAAATACGCCGTAAAGATTGGACATGACGGTCATTAGAATACTGAGCCTACGATTGGCAATATACTGTCTTTCGTATTCTTTATAATCAAAGTGGCTCAGCAAAATAGCCAATTCTGAGGGTAGGTAGAATCTCATACCGCCGTGGCGGGCGTAGGCAAAAATATAGCCATCCATAATTAAACCTACAAAATGAAAAGCATCATTCATAGACATCAACATACCATTGAGTTTGGCCAGTTCCAATAAAAAGGATAGTTCGGACTCTCCGAGGAACATCAGATCGTTCAAAAACTGCTGTTTCAATGTTTGGGCAACGACATCTGCCAGTTCATCTTTACTTTGTACAGCCTCAGGTGCGATGTCCAGACCGTGACGCTTAGCAGTTACAATTAAAGCGCTTAGAGGCAGCGCCTTAAGGGCCTCTAAAAGGGAAGCTTGTTGCTTTCCTTTAAGCAACCAAGGGCATTGATTGCCTTTATTCAGAGCGGGTGACATATTGTGATGAGTGCTGTCCAGCGGGGCACTCAACCATTCGGCGGTGTTGATTACATCTTCTGTAGAAGTGGTATCGTCAGGAACGAGGATCTCACTTTGATCCCCTTCTTCATCCAAAATACGTTCCTGCAGTGCCTTTTGAAAGTTCATACCCCGCATGAAAGCTTCCAATACAAGAATTCTGGCGTTGTCTTTGGATCCAAATGAAAAAGTATAAAATGCGTTCAATTCATCTTCGTCAACGTCGTCGTTTCCCTCAGCAATAAAATTACTAAGACCTGTTTCTAATAAAACAGTAGTAAAATCATTGAATGCCTTTTCCGTAGAATCATATGGATCAACGAGCCACTTGGGATTCCAAGGATAGGCGTCTAATGATTCAACTAATATTTGTTGCAGACGGGAAAAGCGTTCGCCCTCTTCGGACCAGCGTTCCTCGATAAACTTGATAACCTCTAGACGTTGTTTTTTAACATCGAGCCAAAAATTACAGAAAGCGCCGATGCGACAACAGACATCCGCCCACAATCCTGGCCCGTATTCCATAAGCAGGTCTGGATTATGGGTAACGCCGTCACGAAAAATTTGTACGCACATCTGAGCTACAGCGTTGTCGTCGCGACTTTGCCAAACTTTTTTTATCGCGTCTTCAATTTCTTGATATCGCTGCTTGATGATTAGGTTGTCCGTGTCTTTATGTACACCAGAAGATGCTCCGCTTTGATTAGATTGTGGGTTAAAGGGATTAGAACTCATTGCGATCCTTTCCATGCACAGACATATCGCTGCGGATTAATTTTTCTTATTGGGGTTTTCAATTACTTTTGCACCGTCCTCTGTACCGATCACTGTGCGGTTACATAAGTTGAGGAATAGACCGGTTTCCAAGATACCTACAACACCGGCTAATTTTTTAGCGACGTTCTCGATGTCTAGGGGAGCGGACAGATTGAGGTCAGCAATGTAATTGCCGTTATCGGTAACGAAGGTTTTGCCGTCCCGTTCACGCAAAACAGGATTTAATCCCAGATCCGCTAATTCTTTCAAAGTATGTTTGTGTCCGTAGACAAGAATTTCAACGGGTAGTGGGAATTCGCCGATGGCATCAACGGGCTTACCTTCATCCATAATCCAAATGACTTCGTCTGCCAGTGTGGCGACAATCTTTTCGCGGAATAAAGCGCCACCGCCGCCTTTAATTGCATTGAAGGCTCCGTCAATCTCGTCGACGCCGTCAATGGCTAGGTCGATGTGTTCTACGTCATTTAAATCAAGGACCTCGATGCCGTTCTCACGGGCGATGCGGGCAGTTTCGTTGGATGTCGCAACTGCTTCTAATTTATAGCCTTCTTTAACTAATTCACCAGCTTTTAGAATGGCATAATAAGCCGTTGATCCAGTGCCTAGTCCAAGGGTCATCCCATCTTTTATGTATTCTCCAGCTTTGTATCCAGCGTTCTTTTTTTGTAAATCTTTACCCGATAATGTCATTTTAAAATCCTCCGCCAAATGTACTTATTGTCACTTCTAAATAGTTTGCCATAATATGAATAACTTATTATAAACAAACTCTCAATTAATAAAGTTTTATATAGTTCTGCATTTATTGATTATAGCAAAATATAACCATTTTTAGGGGAGATGTTGTAAGCGTGATAAAATATGAGTTAATAAGTATAAGTTAATTACATACTAGTATAAATCATCATAAGTTATACTTGTAGATTATTTCAGGTTAAGTAGTGGAGTGTCTCGGACTTAAAGAATAACCGCTGCTGATTAAATATATGTGGTCTGACTGAGTGGCTGAGGAGGTGATGTCGGTGAACCGAAACGGTAAAGCGGAGCAATATCAACAATCTTTTCCGCAGCGGACAGCAGTTCCTTTGCCGGCAAAAGGCAGAATATGGACATTGACTATCGAGCCACCGATCCTAACTCGTTCCGATATTTTACAAAGATTGAAACAATCAAAACAGAGCGATGGACCGGTAGTCAATGAGGAGCTGGTAGAAGTTCAACGACAGGCAGTAGAGGATGTAGTGACTTTTAAAGGTGCATGGATGTGGCTGTCTCGTCTTGATTTATTGGATTATCAAGTGTTGTTGCCGGCAGTTAAAAATGATCCTGATCTTCCTGGGGCGGTACTGTACGGCTTGACAGCAGGAGCGTTGGTAGACCAACATAGCAGACGCGAAGCCTGCCTAGATATTATGGCGGGATTTCTCTTTGATTTTATTAGCAATCTCTATTTATTTGCCGCTGCTGAGACGTGTCGCGTTGCCATTGAGGAGGTCATCAAGCCGGCGCAGGTTAGTCTGGGCAAAGGTATATTTCCCGGGGATGGCGAGATTCCTTTGACGGCACAACATACCCTTGGACGTCTGCTTGATACCGAACGACGAATAGGTCTAACGGTGACGAGGGATGCAGGTGCGCTTCAGCCCCAGAAGTCCCTTCTGGCGATCGCGCCGATGTTGCCAATGGAACAGAAGAGAACAGTCGAAGCTAAAGCAATATCTATTGGTCAAGGTAGTTCTGCGACTGAAGAATGTGAGATTATGAACAATCATGACACCAACTGCTCTGCGAGCAACAAAGGTCGGCAGTGCGATTGCTGTTCCCGAGCCGAAACATGTCTATACAGAAAGTAGGATGTGCTGAATGATGAAGATGGGTAAACATTTATTGACTGATGCCGCTTCTAGAGTGGTGCTAATTGACGGCGCTATGGGTACTATGTTGCAGCAGGATGGACTCCCGCTGGGAGATATTCCGGAACTATTGAATATAACTGCGCCGGAACGGATCAGTGCCATTCACAGACAATACCTCGAAGCGGGGAGTCAAATCGTTTATGCCAACACTTTTGGCGCGGGCCCCTTAAAACTGGCAGACGCCCCATATAGCTTAGAGGAAGTGGTTGCGGCGGGGGTTCGCTGTGCGAAAAAGGCAATAGAATCTGTGACATTACCGTCGCAGCGCTGGGTTGCTTTGGATGTTGGACCTCTAGGAGAGCTTCTAGAACCAAATGGTGTGCTTTCTTTTGATGACGCTTACGCACATTTTGTCAGAGTCATTCGGGCGGGCGTGACAGCGGGAGTGGATTTGATTGTCATAGAGACAATGACCGACCTCTATGAAGCCCGCGCAGCGGTGCTGGCCGCTCGGGAGACTGCACCGGAATTACCTATTTATTTAACGATGTCCTATGAAGCAAATGGTCGCACGTTTACAGGCAGCTGTCCCGCCGCCCAAGCTGCTTTAGCAAATAGTTTAGGTGTGGCGGCAACGGGCATCAACTGTTCCCTAGGTCCGGCAGATATGTTACCTCTGATCAAAGAACTGGCACGCTATACAACTCTCCCTCTCATCGTCAAAGCTAATGCAGGATTGCCCGATCCGGGGACAGGACGCTATGACGTTTCGGAAGTTATGTTTGCAGAGGTAGCGGCGGAAATGGCTTCATTTGGCGTGCGCTATATCGGCGGCTGTTGTGGAACGACGCCCGAATACATTAAAGAAATCGCCCGATTAACTCAAGGGATTCAAGTGCCTTCAGAAATGGATCGGACCGTGACGCCGATTCTGTGTTCGAGCCCCTATGAGATCATCACCGGCGATGATTTCTTTGTGGTCGGCGAGCGAATCAATCCTACAGGTAAGAAGCGACTGCAACAGCACCTAAAGGATCGCCGGTATGACTATGTGCAACAGATTGCTTTGGCTCAAGAATCTGCCGGCGCGGATATTTTGGATGTCAATGTGGGTACGCCTGGGGTTGACGAAGAAAAAGCCATGGGTGCGACTATTCTAGCGTTGCAAAGTGTAGTCAAATTGCCCTTACAGCTGGATAGTTCATCGGCAGATGCCTTGGCTTGTGGGTTGCGGCTTTATAATGGCAAGACCATTGTCAATTCGGTGGACGGAAAGGTGGAGCGCTTGGCTAGTATTTTGCCACTGGTGAAGCGCTATGGTGCGTCGGTTATAGGACTGTTGCTGGATGATACCGGTATCCCAGAGACCACCGATCAGCGACTGGCGATCGCCGAGCGCATTGTATCTGCCTGTGATGCCCACGGTATCCCTCGTCACGATATTATTATTGATTGTCTGGCTTTGACTGTATCGGCTCAACCCGAAGGGGCTCGGGTTGCTTTGGATACGATTGCTGAAGTGAAACGTCGTTTTGGTGTCAAGACGATTCTAGGTGTGTCCAATATCTCTTTTGGCTTGCCTCACCGCCCTCTGCTTAATCGGACATTTCTGACCATGGCTATTGCGCGAGGGCTCGACATGGCTATTATCAATCCCAATGATTTGGCGATGATGGACACCATTGCTGCCTGCAAATTGTTATGTTTGCAGGACGCAGGTGGAACCCGTTATATTTCACGTTTTACCGCGAGGGAGGCAGAGGAACAGTCGTCAGATAATGTTGTCAAAACGACCGTCTCGTCGCAGCCTTCTCCTGATACCTGTAGATCAAAACCGCAGACTGCTGCCGCTGGAACGGCAACTTTTGCAAGAGAATCCGGTGTAGAAGAAGGAATTGGAACTGTCGTTAGGGAGCAAGCCGCCGCGAGAAATCAATCATTTACGGGGGAGCAGGCTGCCCCATCGGACATCGACCCTACCGTTGCTCTTAGCCATGCCATAGAAAAAGGGTTGGTCGATCAGGCGGGCGCACTGACCGAAACATTATTGGTCGATCGCGAACCGATGTTTATTGTCAATGAGTTGTTAATCCCTGCCTTGGATGATGTCGGGGACAGATTTGAGACGGGAGAAATTTTTCTGCCACAGTTGATCCAGGCGGCCAATGCAGCACAAAAGGCCTTTGCAGAAATTCGCAACCACATGGCGAGTCAGTCGACTGAACAGGTCTCTAAAGGTCGCATAATCCTAGCGACAGTGGAGGGGGATGTCCACGATATCGGTAAAAATATCGTCAAGGTAATTTTAGAGAACTATGGATACGAGGTCATTGATCTCGGTAAAAATGTAAAGGTTCAAACCGTCGTTGAACGGGCGATAGAAGAAGACATCCAATTGATCGGTTTAAGTGCCCTTATGACAACGACTTTGGGCAGTATGGAGCGCACGATCAAGGCACTGAGAGACAGTGGTCATCGCTGCACTGTCATGGCTGGTGGCGCTGTATTGACAGATTCTTATGCAAAAAAGATCGGCGCAGACTTTTATGTTAAAGATGCTAAAGCCAGCGTTGATGTAGCTAAGTCATTTTTTGCAGAAGGTTAGTCCTGGGTTCAGTTCAAAACTAAAACTATTAACAAACCTGTGTTTCTCCAACTCGCCTTTAATAACAAAAAATTTTAAACGAGAATCAAAAGAGGGTAAAAATGAAAAAGAATAATCAAATCAAATTAGTAGATCACCTTGCCGAGGTTTCCTGCCCGATTTTGATGGACGGGGCCATGGGCACGTACTTTCACCAGCTAACAGGTCACTCGGCCGATGCCTGCGAAGAAAGTAATTTAAGAGCACCAGCTCTGATTAAGTCCATTCATAGAGATTATTTAGAGGCTGGCAGCAGAATATTGCGAACAAATACATATGCCTGGCTGGAATATTTAGAGCGCTTCGATCTGTCCCAGACCGAAGCTATGATTCGGAGTGCCAGTGCCGTCGCCACAGAAGCAGTCGATGAGTATGTGGCAGAGCGTCTCGCTGGCGTAGATTCTATCCCCCCACAAACTGCCAAATCATTTTATATTTTAGCTGATTTGGGATATTTGCCAGAGGGATTTGATGAACAGATATATAAAGAATTTTGTTATACGATCGACCTGTGGATCGAGTTGGGGGCAACTCATTTTATTTGTGAAACCCTCCAGGACGACAGACATCTGTTGGAAGTAGTGAGTTACATAAAGGAGAAGTTACCAAACTCGTGTATCATGGCAAGTTTTGCCATTCCTCCAGACGGCATAACAGCTACCGGCGAAACGATCGACGTCATGTTTTCACGCTTAGACGAGTATCCGGAATTAGACATTCTCGGTTTGAATTGTGTGTCAGGTCCTGTGCCGACCACCCGCCTCCTGAGTCGCATCGGACCGTTGCGCAAAAAGCTTTCGATCTGTCCTAATGCCGGTTATCCAACAGTGATTGACAGGCAGATGGTGTTTCCGACGACGCCCACTTATTTTGGTGAACAGATGCGAGGCGTTTTAGGATTAGGTGCCAATCTGGTAGGTGGTTGTTGTGGAACGACGCCCCTTCATATCAAAGAACTGTCTCAAGTAGTTGCCGCATTTTGTCAAAAAAAAGAGCAAAAAGAAGTAGGGTCGATAACCAAAGATGGTGGAATACAGCAAACTGATGAAGGTGCTGATAATCAAGCTACTGCAAAAGGAGAGTCAAGATATGGTGATAAGAGTCTTCGAGTCACGATTTCCGACTTGCAGCATACCAACGGTTTGACAACGGTCCAGCCCATCGATCACAATCCCATTTTGCAGCGAATGACACAAGGTCAGAAACTCATTGCCGTCGAATATGATTCCCCCGCCACGCCCGACATTCAGGCTTATTTTGCCGGAGCGCTTGCCATAGAAGCTGCCGGGGCAGATGCACTGACCATCGCTGACTGCCCTGTCGCCCGTCCTAGAGGGGACAGCTCTATAACAGCAACTGCATTAAAAAATGTCTTGACGAGTTGTGAACCCATTCCTCACCTAACATGCCGAGATCGCAACGCCAACGCAACGAAGGCCATTTTACTCGGTCTAAATATGGTTGATATTTACAATGTGCTGATTGTTACTGGTGATCCTATCCCTCAGGAAGATCGAGATGACATTAAAGGGGTCTTTAACTTTAATTCAGTGGTTCTCGGTGAGTATATCCGTACATTAAATGAAACCCTATTTGAGCGACCTTTTAATGTGGCAGGCGCATTTAACATCAACGCGATGAAATTGACATACGAGTTGCGCCGCGCTCGCCGTAAGATTGATGCCGGCATAAAGACTCTCTATACTCAACCTGTTATGAGCCGACAGGGGGTTGAACGCATGGCTCAGGTGCGCCAAGAATTGCCGGACGCTTACATCATGGGCGGTATAATGCCGATCGTCAGTCATCGCAATGCGTTGTATATGCAAAATGAATTGTCGGGCATGCATATTGATGATGATGTAGTAGCTCGTTATGAAGGAAAGAATCGAGCCCAGGGTGAAGCGATTGCACTGGACTTAACCGTACGATTTGCTGAACAGATACGACCTTACGTCGATGGATTTTATCTTATAACACCATTTAACCGGGTCCATTTAGTTTGTAGCATTCTATCAGAAATTAAACATCTTTGATATCATCCCTTGGTCGTGTATTGGCGAGTCATCAAGAGCGCATAATGGGTTTAATCAGTAGAGAAATACCATTATCTTGGAACAATTAATACGAAATTAAAAACATTTTGATACTAAATCTAAAATTTTTAAATATTGTTGAAAAAAATCAATAAATGATAGTATTTAACAAAGAATGTTAGGTTATCATACAATTAAATTAATGTTTTTTAATTTTTATATTCGATTGGTGTTGACAGATGGAAAGGTATGGTTGAAGCTCATGACTCGCCCTTGGTTACATTTTCGCACGATTACCAAGCACCGACATAATGTCATTATACATTGCTGGAAGGCAGGTATTCTTTGGCGGGGTCTCATCCATGATCTGTCGAAGTACAGTCCGGCAGAATTCATCAGGAGTGCCCGTTTTTATGTTGGTCATCATAGCCCCATAGTGGAAGAACGCAAAACGTTCGGTTTTTCTAAGGCTTGGCTAAATCACAAGGGGCGCAATAAACATCACTTAGAGTATTGGACCGATTATTGCTTAAAAACAAAGACATTAGTCGGAGTCCAAATGCCAATTAAGTATTTTGTAGAGATGATTTGTGACCGTATGGCTGCGTCTAAGACATATAATGGTGATGCTTATACGGATGCCTCACCTCTGGAATATCATGAGCGCATCGGTCATGCCAATATTATTCATTCAACGACGGACGTATTATTGCAGCATGCCCTGACTTTATTGGCAAATGAAGGCGAAGATGCCCTGTTTGCTTGGTTAAGGGAGTTGTTAAGGATGGATCGAGTCAAGCGCCGTCAGAATGGATTCCTGAGCAAACTGAAACGTCGCTTCAAACTGAAGCCGAATCGCCGTAGCGAACCGGAATTGCTCTGGGATTTGAATCTGTTATATTGTGATTTAAAACCCTGCACTCAAAACTCTATAGAGTAGTATTTACAAAGCAAATAATGCCCATTGTGTCACACAGACTCAATGGGCAATTACATCATATTAAATTATTATTGCGCTGCCTAAGGTTTATCAGTCATCAGCTCACTTTAAAGTTTATATCGTCCGATGAAAATGGAGTTTTTGGAATAGATCATTGTTCCAGTGTCCATGTTTTATTTATCGATATCAATTATTTCATAATTTAATGAACCTAATCCTATGGATTCGGCATATTCTAATCCGGTGTGCCAATCTGTTGTTGGATGAAGCGCTTCAAAGATGTCCTCGGGGGCATCTTTTTTTGATTTTGCCTCTGCCAATAGGGATTGGGGCATAATGGGCATATTGTTTGCAGCCTCGGAGCAAGCGCAATCAATGGCGACGGGATCTGCGGAAGCGAAAATACCGATGTCGGGAACGATCGGATAATCGTTATTTGGATGGCAGTCACAGAAGGGGCTGATGGCGTTGGCGATGCTTATGTGGTAGTGTTGTTTACCTTTGAGAACGGCATAACAATACTCGTTCATCTTCTCCCACAGCACCTGGTTGACATCTGAGCCTTGGGGTTTGATGGCATCTACTGGACAGGTGCCGACACAGTAACCACATCCGACGCAGATGTCTTGGTCAATCGCCGCTTTTTTATCGGTAAAATAAATTGCTCCGTGAGCACAATTCCTGTAGCAAGTACCGCAACTAATACAATCATCCTGCTCTACTTTAGGTTTGCCACTGTTGTGCATCATCATTTTACCGGGACGGGAACCGCATCCCATACCGATATTTTTGATGGCTCCGCCGATCCCTGTGCTTTCGTGGCACTTAAAGTGGGAAAGGGATATGATTATATCGGCATCGACGACGGCGCGACCGATATGAGCTGTTTCGAAGTGTTTTAGGTTAATTGGCACTTCGGCGTCATCGGTACCTTTGAGACCATCAGCTATGATAATGGGACATCCTGTTGTAACGGTGTTGAAACCGTTTATTTCGGCGCAGTTGAGGTGGTCGATTGCATTCTTGCGGGAACCGACATAGAGGGTGTTGCAATCTGTTAAAAAAGGCTTTCCTTCTTTTTCTTTGATAAAATCTGCCACAACTTTGGCAAACTGGGGACGCAAATAAGCCATATTCCCAGCTTCACCGAAGTGCAACTTGATAGCCACCATCTTATGTTTAAAGTCTAAATTACCGAAGTCGCTTGTGCGCAGAAGGCGCTTAAATTTGTTCGGCAGTGGTTCTTCGTGGGTTGTACGAAAGTCTGTAAAATATACTTTAGAAGTCATAATCTGTCTCCTTTTGTTGTTTGACTGCATAAGTACAGTGGAGGGAGGCGCGATTTAGGGTCATTATAACAGACTAAAAGTTACATTATTATGAAGGCTTTTGATTAGCAAAAGCTAATTTGGATGTAGCGATCATGATTAAGAGAAAAGAAAATATATGTTCAAAGGCAGAATATTGTTCAAATATTAATCTATGAGATATAGACTTTATTAAGTTAGCTGTTGCTAAAATATAAATTAAAAATAATAAAATCTGTGCTTGCTAATAGAAGGGA
>JAAYOA010000153.1 GCA_012520525.1 Clostridiaceae bacterium
GTCATTGATATCGTCCATCTCGAAGATCCTATTTCGCCGGAAAGTGAGGAGACGGAAGGAGACCTCAATGCGTAAGAGTTCACGCATAATTTTATTTCTTTTTTCCTTGATTGTAGCGCTGACTGCCATATTATTTATTTGGCAAATTTCAAATCCCAGCGTTACACAGGGAATCAATGCATGGTTGTACCGCATCTCTGTTAATGAGATGGCACGCAATGTTGCTTTAGCAATTTGTGTAATTGTAGTGTTGATAGGTCTGGCCATGATGATTTTTTTACTTGTCGGTGGCAGACTTAAGAAGAGTCGCATTCGAGTCAATGAGACCGGTACGATCGATATCGGCATCGGCGCTATTGAAAGCATTGCATTGAATTCAGCGACCCTGGCCAATGTGGGCGTAAAATCTGCAAAGGCCAGAGTTTCCGCGGGCAAACAAGGTCAGATCCGCTTAGTCATGATTGTCGAGCTTTACTCCGATGTGGAGATTCAAGCTCAGATGGCTTCATTGCAGGATCGAATTAAAAAAGACGTCGAGCGGTATACAGGTATTCCTGTTGAAACCGTAGAGGTTAAAGTCAATCGGGTTGAACTGGTTGGCGCGAAGATTGAGAATTAATCATGAAACGAATATTTGGTTCATTGGGAGATTTACTAAATCGTAAGAATGCGGGGTTTGTGTCCGGGTTCGTATTCTTTATCTTTGCCTTAATGATTGTTATTTTCGGGTTTTGGAAGACACTTTTTATTGTTCTGTTCACAATAGGCGGTTATATCTTCGGTGTTAAAGTGTTGATGAATCCCGAAAATTTAAGACGTATTGTAGACAAGATATTGCCGCCAGGCCGATTTCGTTAGAACGACTACTAATCAGGACGGTCAATCGGCCGCCTTTTGCGTTTACAAGACAAAACGTCGACCTGCTAATCAGTTGATTGCTATAAGCTAGGTTGGACACTAGAAAATTGATCAAGAGGAGAAGAGTTTGAATACACGCAGAGAAGCTCGTGAACGGGCATTGCAATTATTGTATCAACTGGAGATTCAGCGCGATGATCCCGAGGGTCAAATTATCCGCTATTTGGATCATGTGACTTTTGCACCTAAAGGTGAACCAGATCGCTGGGAGGCAGATGAATATCCGACCGAACTGGGCAGAAAAGTAAGTCAACGGGATAAAGATTTTATTGCTGAGATTGTCAACTATGTAACTGCTCATAAAATTGAATTGGATGAATTATATAAAGTTCATCTTAAAGGTTGGAAGTTGGAGCGTATACCTATTGTGGACCAATGTATTATGCGTCTCGCGGTATATGAAATTACAGAGCGACCGGATATCCCTTTTAGTGTTTCGGTGAATGAAGCTGTCCTGCTTGCGAAAAAATATGCTGATGATAAATCCCGCTCATACATTAATGCAATTTTAGGAAAAATGAAATCGGTTGCCTGTGAAAAGACGGCTGATAAGAAAAAGTCAGTTGATCAGAGCACTGAAAATAGACAAGTAGAACCTGCGGAGGAGGAAAAGATCGGTGAGTGATCTGCCTGTTGTAAAAGTTTCTGATCTAAACAATTATATGGCACGCCTCATCGCAGCCCAAAGTGTACTTGCAAAGATGCGTGTGGAAGGAGAGTTGGCAAATGTTCGGCACTATAGATCCGGACATTGGTATTTCAGTTTGCGGGATGAGAACTCCACGGTAAGTTGTGTCATGTTCAAGGGACAAGCGTCATCCCTTGAGTTTAAACCCCAGGACGGGCAAAAAGTTGTCGTCTTGTGCCGTGCAGGTTTCTATGAGCGAGACGGAAAATTTCAGCTCTATGTTCAGAGTATGCGGGAGGCAGGTTTAGGGGATCTCTATGAAGCTTATGCGAAGTTGCAAAAAAAATTAGAAAAAGAAGGTTTGTTTGATCCCCGACGCAAACAGCCTCTGCCGCGACTGCCGCGACGCATTGGTGTAGTAACATCCCCTAGCGGTGCAGTCATCAGGGATATCATCAATGTTTTGACTCGGCGATGGCCCGGTTTTTCCCTTTTGCTTTTTCCATGTCAGGTTCAAGGTCCCGGAGCAGCGGTGACGATCCAACGGGGCATTGATGTGCTAAATGAAAGGGGCGACTGTGATGTGATCATTGTCGGTCGGGGCGGCGGTTCCATGGAAGATTTATGGGCGTTCAATGACGAACAGCTTGCTCGCACAATTGCTGCTTCTCGCACCCCTGTGATTTCCGCAGTCGGTCATGAGACAGACTTTACGATCGCAGATTTTGTTGCAGATATGAGGGCGCCTACACCATCAGCGGCAGCGGAGTTAGCTGTGCCGGTCAAGGAAGACATGATTATGGGCATTATGGATGTGCGCCGCCGTCTGGAAGATGCTTTGGTGCGCCAGTTAGAGAGTGCCAAGAAAGCTTTATCTAGGTTGGAAAGCAGCCCCTATTTGAATCAGCCGATTCGTTTGCTTGAGGGTTCGCGCCAGCGCCTTGATCAGGTCAACGAACGTATGAGTCGCAGTGTCATGCAGATGTGGAAAGAGAAGAGTCAGGCATTGGCCACGGCCTGCCATCGCTTGGATGCATTGAGTCCTTTGAAGGTGCTTGCCAGGGGCTATGGCTTAGTGACAACGGTAAAGGGAGAGCCGCTGACTAGCGTTCAATCAAAGTCCGCAGTGCCAGGTTCCGAACTGGACATAATATTAGCAGACGGACGTCTGCGTTGCGAAGTGACAGAGCGAGACAGTGGCTTACCGACAGACTTTGTGGATACCACCAGTAGCTCACAAGATGAAGAATCTGGGAACTCCACGGATAACTAATACTCGAGATCTAGTCTAAGAAAATATAATAAAGGAGAAGAAAGTGGTGTTTTACGATAACGACTATAACGATTTTGACAATCCTCCGAGTTACGATGACCCGCCTAGTTTTGATGATTTAACTAATGTCCAGGGAGAGGAAGCAATTTTTGCAGGAGATGAAATGGACTTACCGGAATCAGAAAAGCGTGAACAAAGTTTTGAAGAGAATCTAGCGGAATTAGAGCAAATTGTGCGTCGCCTTGAATCAGGAGAAGCATCTTTAGCGGAAGCGATGGCTCTCTTTAGACGGGGTACAGTTCTTTCGACTACTTGCAATAAATTTCTCGCAGAGGCGGAAACCATGATCAATCAACTCGTTGCTCAAGGGGATGGCACTTTCGAGGAAGCACCTTTCGTTGCTCCTGGTAGCGAAGAAAAAGGTGGCTATTAGACGTGTATATCGTTAAAGATATAAGGGCATTTAATCACCTGTACGATTAATGATGCAGAAAAGAGAAGAATATGACATTTAATCAACAAATGGAAGTGTGGCGTTTGCAGACAGAAGAAGCATTGGCGGCTGTTTTGCCCCAAGATGATTCGACGCGGTATCGAACTCTGATCGAGGCCATGCGCTATTCTCTGTTGGCGGGTGGCAAGCGCATTCGCCCAGTGCTGGCTTTTGCTTGTGCAGATGCATTTGAAAAGGGGAAGTGGTGGCAGGGAGAAGGCAAACATAATCTTCCTGAACAGAAGCATTATGTACCTTCCGATTATGTCGCTAAATTGGCTGCTGCCATCGAAATGATTCACACTTACTCCCTTATCCACGACGATTTGCCTTGTATGGATGATGATGAGCTGCGGCGAGGACGACCGACTAACCATATGGTATACGGCGAAGGGGTAGCAGTTTTAGCTGGAGATGCGCTCTTAAATGCTGCTTATGAAAATTTGTTTGAGATAGCCTGTCAAGCCGGTCAACCTGGTGCTCGCTGTGGCCATATTGTTGCCAAATTAGCCGGTCGTAA
>JAAYOA010000154.1 GCA_012520525.1 Clostridiaceae bacterium
CCAGCCGTCCTGGCGGTGTCCCTCGCCGTCGCTTTATCCCCCATTTGCCTCATTGTCTCCGGTGCTGGTCCAATGAATGTGATGTGCATTTTTTCACACATCGTAGCAAAAGTTGGATTTTCTGATAAAAATCCAAAACCGGGATGGATGGCATCCGCCCCGGTGATTGAACAGGCTGCCAACAAAGCCTGGTGATTTAAATAACTGCTCTGAGGTTCGGCCGGACCGATACAAATACTTTCATCGGCCAGCTGGGCATGCAGGGCAGAGCGATCCGCTTCGGAAAAAACAGCCACACTGCGAATACCCATTTCACGACAAGCACGAATAATCGTAATCGCGATTTCTCCTCGATTAGCAATTAAAATTTTTCTAAACATTGAAAAGCCTCTTAATTATGAATTTTCGTCCCCGATGACAAAGGTTAATTCTGCACTACAAGCTAGTTTCCCATTTACAAAAGCCTTGCCACTGCCCGAACCTACGGTGCCGCGGATATTGGTAATTGTCAAATGCAGATCCAAGGTTTCGCCAGGCAAAACCTTGCGCCGAAAACGCACATTGTTGATGCGTCCAAAGTAAGCTGTCCGCCCCCGGAAGGCTGCTCTGCTCAAAACACAAATTGCTCCTGCTTGAGCCAAAGCTTCGACAATTAGAACCCCTGGCATAATGGGTTCGCCGGGAAAATGACCAGCAAAATAGTACTCGTCAGAGCGAACATGTTTGCGGGCTACAATGGTTTCTTCTGTCATCTCCAAAACCTCATCGACAAGCAAGAAGGGCTCGCGATGGGGAATAATTTTTTTAATATCAGCTTGATTCATTAATGCCATTCCTATACCTCCTGATAAACTTAACACCAGCCAAATGATCCAAAATCGGTATATAAACCCAGGTTAAATAAGGCTACCATCTACTTATCAATGTGGCATGGTTCAAAGCCTGGTGTAATGAAACGTAGATGATCAGCCAATTTTAATCAAAGGTTGACCATACTCCACTTTTTCGCCATCGGAAACGAGGATCTTAAGGATCTCTCCATCCACTTCGCTCAAAACTTCATTCATAAGTTTCATCGCTTCGATAATGCAGAGGACATCACCTTTTTTTACTTTTTGGCCAACTTCGATATAGGGTTTAGCTTCAGGCGAAGCAGCGGCATAAAAAACACCAATGACTGGAGATTTGACAACAGTTATACTCGCCTCATCGATCAATTCATCTTTTGCAGCACCATTTAATTCAGCTGCTTTCTGATTTGAGGCTGCATGGTCTTGCCCTACAGTTGACATTGACGGGTCTCCTGTGACAGACGTTGTCATAGGAATGAAATCACGGTCTGCAGCCGCAGTTTCCCGTTTTAATTTTAGTTTGACGCCTTCGCCTTCCCACTCCAGTTCAGAGAGACCACAACGGGTCATTTCCTGCATCAAAGATTTGACCTTTTCTATATCCATGCTATTATCCTTCATATTTTGCGAGACACAGGGTGCCGTTATGTCCGCCAAAGCCAAGGGAGTTTGTTAACGCGTAGCGAATGTCTACCTGCCGATTGCCTGATGCGACGTAGTCCAAATCACAATCTGGATCTGGGTCAGTCAATCCCACCGTGCGATGGACGACGCTATGTTTTATTGACAGAGCAGTAACAATCGTTTCAAAGGCCCCTGCCGCACCCAACAGGTGTCCTGTCATTGATTTTGAGGAGTTGATGGGAATTGCTCTGGCGCGATCATCTCCCAGAGCAATCTTAATTGCAGTTGTTTCAAAGGGATCGTTAACCGGTGTTCCAGTACCATGGGCATTGATATAATCCACTTCCGCTGCAGTAATACCTGCTTCCTCCATCGCCAGACTCATAGCTTTTGCCGCCCCGTGCCCGTCGGGAGACGGACTGGTTATGTGATAGGCGTCACTGGTCGCTCCGTAGCCAACGACTTCACCATAGATGTCCGCACCTCGTTTAAGTGCATGTTCCAAACTTTCCAAAACCAGCATGCCACAGCCTTCTGCTAGAACAAAACCGTTTCTTTTCTTATCAAATGGCAAGGAAGCTAAGGTAGGATCTGTTGTCGTCGCCAGGGCTGTCATATTAGCAAATCCAGCAATGGCAACCGGCGTTATACAGGCCTCTGAACCACCACAAA
Organism: Clostridiaceae bacterium; assembly: GCA_012520525.1. Lineage (GTDB taxonomy): Bacteria > Bacillota > Clostridia > Saccharofermentanales > Fastidiosipilaceae > JAAYOA01. Next base: position 2,148 of record JAAYOA010000154.1, read on the forward strand.
TACAGGCATCCAAATAACCATCTTTTATTTTGCGAAATGCTTCGCCAATGGCATGGGTACCAGATGCACATGCTGAAGCAACGGTATAGTTGTCACCTGTGCATTGATAACGCATGGCAATTTGACCCGGCGCTATATTAGAGATCATTTTAGGAATAAAGATCGGTGACACACTGCGCGTTCCTTTAGCCGCCAGGTCGCGAACCTGTTGTTCAAAAGTGATGATACCACCGACACCAGTGCCAAAAATGACACCGACTCGATATTTATCACAGGTAGATATATCCAGACCCGATTGATGCATAGCTTCGTCGGTAGCCGCCAAAGCCATTTGACAGTAGCGATCCATGCGCCGCGCTTCTTTGCGATCAATAAAATCAGTCGGATCAAAATTTTTAACTTCACCCGACAAGTGTGCTTTAAAATCAGCCGTATCGAATTGACTGATCTTGCCTATGCCTATTCGGTTTTCCAGTAAACTTTCCCAGGTTTCAGCGACTGTATTACCTATAGGGGTCAATAGTCCCATGCCGGTAATTACAACGCGATTTTTATTATCTGAATGTTGCTTCATTAATCATTCCTCTTTTGACATAAATTCTAAAAACGAATTACTAAGTAGCGCTTTCAGTCAAGTTGAGTAGGTATTATAAAAGTTGGTTGAGTTCGTAGTTAATCTATAGTCGAGTACTATAATGTAAGTCCGCCACCCACTTCGATGACTTGGCCAGTAATATACTGGGCGTCGTCGGAGGCCAAGAATTTTACTACGCCGGCCACATCTTCGGGCTGACCAAAGCGACGCAGACTGATTTTAGCCTGTGCTTCTTTTTTTATTTTTTCCGGCAAATTTTCCGTCATATCAGTCTCGATAAAACCTGGAGCTACAGCATTGACGCGTATATTCCTACCACCCATTTCTTTGGCCAGCGTCTTGGTCAGTCCCACAAGACCAGCTTTTGAAGCACTGTAGTTGGCCTGACCGGCATTGCCATATAACCCCGCCACTGAGGTGATATTGATAATAGAGCCATTGCGATTTTTTGCCATACCTGGGAGAACAGCCTTGCTCATAAGAAATGGACCGACCAAATTGGTGTCTATAACTTGGGTAAAGTCAGCCTCTTTCATCCGCATCGCTAAACCGTCTCTGGTGATGCCCGCATTGTTGACTAGCACTCGCACAGGAGACAACGTCTCGGCCTGTCGCACTACTTCGGCACAGGCAGTTTCATCGGCCGCATCTGCTTGCACAGCTAAACACGGAACACCCTTTTCTTCTAACTCTTTGAGTGTCGCAGCCGCTTGCTCAGCTCCGCTGCGATAAGTAATTACAATAGGTTCATTAAAATCGGCAAGGCGCAGGGCAATTGCTCTGCCCAAGCCTCGTGAACCACCAGTTATTATAATGCTCATTTTAAATGACCTCTTCCATTTTAAATTCTGAGCAACAGCGCACCGTAGGTTAAGCCGCCGCCAAAACCAGACATCGCAACCAAATCACCGGATTTAATTGTTCCTGTTCTGACGCATTCATCGATACCGACGCCCAGACCAGCCGATGAGGTATTGCCCATCTTCTCTATACCTGTATACATTTTTTCCATGGGAAATTTAAGGCGTTTGGCTGCCGCTTCAAGAATTCTCGTATTCGCTTGATGAGGAATCATATAGTCGATATCTTCGATCGTCAAACCGACTTCAGCAACCATATCCTTAATCATTCCAGACATTTTGCGCACTGCAAAGCGATAAACTTCGGCTCCGTTCATATAAAGTTTTTGGATATGACCTTCAAATCGGTCCGGCCAGCGCTCCTGCCAATCCGCTTCCAAAAATGGATTTTCCGGATCGAAATTTTTGCTCACTAAGAGATGCCCGCCAGTACCATCGGCACCCAAGATCGATGTCAGTATCTCGCCACTACCTTCTTTACCTACAACTGTCGCTGAAGCAGCGTCGCCAAAGAGCACGCAGGTATTGCGATCGTTGAAATTAGTCCGGGCAGTTAATTGCTCGGTGCTAACGACGAGGACATGATTAATATTAGGACTTGCCAAATAGCGAGCAGCCATATCCATTACATATATATATCCGGCACAGGCCACATTAATGTCGATGGCAAAGGCATTTTCTGCGCCTAATTCGCCCTGTAATATACAACTTGTTGAGGGTACCATATAGTCAGGTGTCGCCGACGAAACAAAAATAGCATCGATATCCTTGGGCGACATTTGGGCAGCTTCGAGAGCCCGTTGACAGGCCTGGAGAGCCATATACCAACCTGTCTCTCCCGTTGAATAATGACGGGTTTTAATACCGGTTCGCGTTCTGATCCACTCGTCCGACGTGTCGACTAACTTCTCCATGTCCGCATTCGTCACGACGCGTTCCGGCAAATACGACCCCGTGCCCAAAATTGTGTAGTTCATATACAAAACCTCTCGACTCTATCTATAGTTTTTAAATTAAACACATTACATTTTGTTCGTATAACATTATATTTTCTTTAGTCCTGAGCGAGGTAGTTCAGAACCTAACGGCGACCAAAGAAATTAGTTTGATAATCAAATTATCTCTTTCAAGATAATATAATGTACTAGACTAATCGTCAAGAGACTGCATCTCTATATTCATGAGTTTTCACACATCTGCGACTCTTTTTATACTTTATTTTAGTCAATGCTAACAGGTCGGACGTGATAGAATATAAAATGCATAAAAATTAGCAAATATATGTGTAGATCAAGATGAGGTGAAGCATGACAGTATGTGTTTTTTCCGGACAAGGTGCTCAATATGAAGGCATGGGTCGCAATCTAGCTGCTCAAAGTCAGGCCGCAAATCTGGTGTATGAAGAGTGTTCTGAATATTTAGGATTTGATGTTTTAAGTCTAGATACTGAACAGCTCAAAGAAACTCGCTTTTCCCAACCAGCAATCGTCGTTCTTAGTCTGGCAGCCTACCGCGCATTGGCTGACTGCATACCAGCAAGTGCATCGCCCAATATGATGGCCGGGTTTTCTCTCGGCGAATATTCCATGTTGGGTGCTTCAGGAGTTTTATCGATGAAGGATTTGATGACACTGTTGGTCAAGCGTTCCGAATTTATGCAAAAATCCTGTGACGAAAGGGCAGGGGGCATGTACGCTATTCTTGGTCTACAGGACGATGTAGTCAACCAATTTTGCGAAGATTACCAAGGACCTGGTATTGTTATGGGAGCAAATTACAATTCACCGGGACAAATTGTCATCTCTGGTGACCTTGAAGCCGTTGATACCGTAGCTGCGTTGTGTCAGGAAAATGGTGCAAAGAAAGTGGTCAAGCTCAATGTCGCCGGGGCATTCCACACACCTTTAATGAAAGGTGCAGCCGAAGAAATCAGAGAATTTGCCCGTTCCCTCGAATTTAAGCCTGCCCATTGTCCTATTTTTTCCAACATCGACGGACAAAAAATCCCCCACAACATCGACTTCCCTGAATACCTCGCCCAACATATGATTAGTCCCGTTCGTTGGACCGATGAAGTACGCCAAATCATCGCCTCAGGTGGCTCTCACTTTGTCGAATTCGGACCGGGGAAAACCCTAGTTGGGCTGATCCGGCGCATTGACAAAACTCAATCAATCGACCGCGTCGAGGATGCTGCAACATTGCAAAAAGTGATCGATAAAATTAATGCCACAGATGCTGCCAGCTCGTGATAGAATAACCGTATTGTACTAACCGGTTACATAATTGTCGCCTTGTGCGACCGGAAAGGGCGTCCAATAAATGAGCGAAAAATTAAGTTTATATGGATTCAATAATCTGACCAAAACGTTAAGCTTTAATATATACGATGTTTGTTACGCAAAAAGTGAACAAGATCAGATCGAATATCTGGCTTATATTGACGAACAGTATAATTCCGAACGTTTAACAAAAATATTGTGTCAGGTTACTGAATTAATTGGCGCTCATATATTAAATATTTCTAAACAAGATTACGAACCTCAAGGAGCTTCGGTAAATATTTTGATCGCAGAACAAGAGGTCGCAGAGGAAGAAGTCGACCTCACCTGCAACCGGGGTGATTTTGACAAAATATTCCCTCTGTATCGCGACACTGTCCACGCCCATCTGGATAAGAGCCATGTCACCGTTCACACATTTCCGGAATCCCATCCCGAAAACGTGATCTCTACTTTTCGTGTCGACATCGATGTGCAGACATGTGGCACGGTCTCTCCCCTTAAAACCCTTGATTTTTTAATTTCAAGTTTCGATTCAGATATCATTACAATCGACTATAGGGTGCGAGGCTTTACCCGGGATATGCGTGGCAAAAAATATTTCATGGACCACGACATCCGCTCCATCCAGGAGTATATCGACAAAAGTACGTTGGCGCGCTACGACATTATTGACACCAACGTATATCAGGCCAATTTTTTCCATACTAAAATGAAAATCAAAGATATTGACCTGCAGACCTATCTATTTAATACAGATGTAGCAGATATTATGCCCCACGAAGCGCTCGACATCACCAATAAGTTGCGGAAAGAAATGACAGAAATATACAGCGGAATGAATATTTATTGATCGCTGTTCCCGTCTCCTTGAGGGTTGACAAAACCGGGCAAATTCCGAAGCATCTACTCCCAGGAGGATCTTATGTATGAACTAACCCAACGTCAAACTCCACTGTTTGATGCACTAAAAGATTACTTAGCTGGACGCACCGTCCGCTTTGATGTCCCTGGTCACAAAGGTGGTCGCGGCAATCCCGAACTTACAGAATTTCTAGGACTTAATGCCATGCGGGCTGATGTCAACTCGATGAAAGCATTGGATAACCTTTGCCACCCTGTCTCAGTCATCCGCGAGGCTGAAGAATTGGCCGCCAAAGCCTTTGGTGCCGCCCATGCTTTTTTTATTGTCAACGGTACTACGGCCGGCATTCAAGCCATGATTATGACAGCCTGTCAGCCCGGCGATAAAATCATTATGCCTAGAAACGTCCACCGCAGCGCCATCAATGCATTGGTTTTATGTGGCGCCATCCCCATCTATGTCAACCCATCGATGAATCAAAGGCTGGGCATTCCTCTGGGGATGAGATACGAAGACATCGAAGCCACTATTGAAAAACATCCCGATGCCAAAGCAGTCTTTGTTAATAACCCCACCTACTACGGGGTCTGTCCTGATCTAAGACGCATCACCAACCTCGCCCACAAACATAATATGTTGATGCTCGTAGACGAAGCTCACGGCACCCATTTTTACTTTGAGCGCACTATGCCCACAGCGGCAATTCACGCTGGTGCCGATATGGCCGCAGTCAGCATTCATAAAACAGGTGGTTCCCTCACCCAGAGTTCCCTACTTTTGATTGGCCCCCATGTGGACGAAGGAAAAGTTCGACAAATCATCAACTTGACTCAGACCACATCAGGTTCTTATTTACTGATGATTTCTCTGGATTTAGCGCGCAAAAATTTAGCTTTAAATGGTCTGCGTATTTTTAGAAAAATAATCGCTATGACTGAATATGCCCGCCGGGAAATAAACAATATTGATGGTTATTTAGCTTTTGACAACCGCTTCGTAGACGGCAGCGCATTCTATGCCTTGGATCCCACCAAACTCTCTGTTCACACCTTAGACATCGGCCTCGCCGGCATCGAAGTCTACGATATTTTGAGGGATGACTACAATATTCAGATTGAGTTTGGCGATCTGGGCAACTTCTTGGCAATTATTTCTTCAGGCGATCGGGATCTGGAATTGGAACGACTGATCGCCGCCTTAACCGAAATTAAACGACTTTATCGCAAGCCCCCCACCGGGCTCATCAGCAGCGAGTATTTTGAACCCGACGTTGCCTTACCGCCTCAACAGGCCTTTTATTCAGCGCAGAAAACGGTCCCTTTGACTCAAGCTGCTGGTGAAATTTCTGCCGAATTTGTCATGTGCTACCCCCCTGGCATTCCCCTTTTAGCTCCGGGAGAGCGCATTACCACACAGGTGATCGACTATATCGAATACAGCAGAGAAAAGGGCAGCTCCCTGACAGGTGCCATGGACATTGACACTCGTTTGATCAACGTCGTCACAAATGCCTAACCCTCTAAATTTTCAATAGAAAAATCAAATAATTTAAGCATTTAAGCGACGCTTATTCACTACACTACTAGAAAAATTTGAACTATTTAACAACTAATTTTTTAAAATAAATATGATTAATATAACTTTATTAGAAGGAGTTTTCAATGGAACTTTGGTTTACCGAAACACATAGTCCAGGTGTTCGTTTCTCAATGAAAGTAACGCGGGAGATTGTCCGTCACCAGAGTGACTATCAGTCTATTTGTATTTTAGATACAGAGGAATTTGGACGTGTTCTCATTATGGATGATTATTTGATGCTGACCGAAAAAGATGAACCTTTCTATCACGAAATGATTACCCATGTCGGCATGGCAGTTAACCCAGCAATTACTGATGTTCTTGTCATCGGAGCAGGTGATGGCGGTACGATCAGGGAACTGACCCGCTATCCAGGCATTCGCCACATCGATCTTGTGGAAATTGATGAAGATGTCATTTCATTATGTAAAGCCTATTTGCCTCAGACGGCTTGTAAACTAGACGATCCAAGGGTACACCTCAGGGTAGAGGACGGCGTCAAATTCGTCCGCCAGTGCGAAAATCGCTACCAATTGATCATTGTTGATTCCACCGACCCCTTTGGACCAGGAGAAGGTCTGTTTACGAGGGAGTTTTACGGCAATTGCTTCAACGCCTTGACTGCCGATGGCATTATGTTGAACCAGCACGAAAGTACATTCTACGACGAATACTCCGATGAAATGACTCGGGTACACCGCACCATATCCGATCTTTTCCCTATCGCCATGGTCTATCAGTCCCACATTCCAACCTATCCATCTGGACACTGGCTCTTCGGCTTCGCTTCAAAAGGGTTTCACCCAATAGACGACTTGAAAGCCGATACCTGGAACGCACTCAAACTTAAGACACATTACTATAATACCGATCTACACCGGGGAGCGTTTGCCCTGCCAAATTATGTAAAGGAGCAGCTCAATATATGACAGACACCGTCTTGCTA
>JAAYOA010000155.1 GCA_012520525.1 Clostridiaceae bacterium
AGTCCAACCAAATCAAGACCGACCATCAGGGCATCCGGTTTGATATATTCAGTATGGGGATCTACCGGACTTTGGGTGGCTGCCCTTGTGCTGATCAAATGTTTTTTCAGAACAGGGTCCGTTATGGCTGTATATCTATTGTTGAGATCGAAAAATGGATTGTCTTCTCGACCATCTGAAGTAACAACATGGATGGGTTGTCCAGCGCCGACAACGATCAAGAAATCATGTCCAGAATCTAAAACTCGCAAAAGATAATCACTTAAAATTGCACTGTGGCTGTCCACGATATGGATCAATTCAGAGGGGGTATCTTCGCTGTCTATGACAGAATCAGCGAGGTCACCAGAAATAAGCATGGGTGGCAAGCCAATATTGATGACTTGGCATTCCTTTTCCATCAAAAGATAGGACAAACACACGATTTCTTCATATATAGTGAAATAATTTTTATCAGAATTGTGTAGTGCTGCCACACCTGACAGAGAAGCACCGTATAATTCCGCATTTTTTGCGATTCCCTGGACATCGTTTGCCTGTTCCTGTTGAGCAGCGACAAAACCAGCAACGCAGATACCAGGTTCATATATTGTGGCATCAGCAACTGTATCGTTGAGGTGATAGAGGGGGGTATCGGCAAAAGACAACGTGCGATAATTTGTCTGGAAGTCTGTATTTAATAGACCAACGCGAACGGTTTCAAGTTGGTCGCTGTCGTAGTCGCTATCTTGGAATTCAAGAGATTCTAAATTCCACGCCAAAAATGTCGCGTCCGGTGCTAGGATTTTAGTTTCATCCAGTGGATGCAAACTAAAATAATAAACTTCGTTGACATTCAATTTAATGTCTAATTCTTCAAAGTATGTATGTTCTAGTTCCTGAATTTCGGGATAAGTCAATTCTTCAAATGTTTGAACCTGAATTGTTTCTATCTCATCGATTTGACCGACTACTTCACTGCCAATATCATCTAAAGTGTTGACGAGTTCTTCAATCAATTGATCGTGTTCTTCCTGTGTAGGTAAAACCGGCAATTGCAGAATGAATTCATTATTGACATAGTATGTGTTATTGTCCACGTCATAAGCAATATTTTCCGGTCTTGAGGGCTTGATCGAAATAGGATCAAGAGGCGGTAATTGAGGTTTTACAGATGCATTGTCTTGATCTTCGCTGTCATTGGAGAGGACTTCAACTTTTTTCGTTGGTATTTTCTCTAAATGTTCGGTAATGGGCTTGGAAGAGAAAAAAGCTAAATAAATCACACCGCCCAATAAAACGAGACCAAAGCAGAGGAGAATGATGGAGAGCGCTAGCGGAAATTTTCTTTTATTATAAGGATCATATTTAGTCACAGAATTACCTCACTTTGCCCTATGGTAGGGACTTGTTCTAGAATGGATTCAGATCGATATAGGTTATATCATCTTCATAAGGGTGTTTTTTAAGTTTAAATAAAAATAACTATTATTTCTAGATTATTCCAAATGGATCTTATATTCAATGTTGTAAACTATTTTTAGAATTCAATTGGTTATAATGATCATATGAAAGATCGCATAATTTTACATGTCGATATAAACAACTGTTATGCCTCCATCGAGTTGTTGGAACGACCGGACTTGCGGGGGAAGCCTTTTGCTGTCTGCGGCTCTCAGGATGATCGGCGCGGCATTATTCTGGCCAAAAATGAAGAAGCAAAGGCTTATGGAATTAAGACAGCGGAAACATTGTGGCAGGCTCGGAAAAAATGTCCGCACCTACAAACCGTACCACCTCAACACGACAAGTATCGACTATTTTCCCGGCGTGCCCAACAAATATATGCCACTTATACCGATCAGTTAGAACCTTTTGGCTTAGACGAGTGCTGGTTAGATGTGACAGGAAGTACTGCGCTGTTCGGCGATGGTCGAGAGATTGCCGAACGCATCCGTAACAGAATGAAGACAGAATTGGGACTTACGGTTTCTATTGGTATCAGTTTCAATAAAATATTTGCAAAATTGGGAAGTGATTTGCACAAACCGGATGCTGTGACAGAGATAGGTCGAGATCAGATTGAGACAATTGTCTGGCCTCTTGCGGTGGAGCGAATGATTGGCATTGGCAAAGTGACCCAAAAACGACTGAATGATCTCGGCATCGAAACGTTGGGAGACCTGGCCCATTGTGATCCAGAGGAGCTAGAAATACTTTTCGGTGAACATGGGCGCAATATGGTTTTGTATGCACGCGGCGAAGACACCACCCCAGTCGGCCGTTCCATGGATTTTTTTGGAGATTCTAAAAAACCTAACAAAAGCATTGGCAGAGGTACTACCTGTCGTGAAAACTTAGAGACATCTGCAGAAGTCAAACGAGTTATGATGGACCTGTGTCAGCGTCTATCTACCGCTCTACATGAAGAGACCCTGAAAGCTGGCGGCATTCAAATTACCATCAAGGACGATCAATTTAAGACTCAGCAGGTGCAGACTCAATTAGCAGTGCCTGTGCGTTCGGAACGAGATTTAATCCATTATGGAATGAATTTGTTTAATGAAAACTATAATTGGAAACGGTCGATCCGCGCTTTGACTATCACAGCAATCAATTTGGTCGATGAAACTAGCCCTTATCAACCGAGTTTATTTGATAATCCTAAAACAGATGAGAAAAATGAACTGTTGGACCAGACGCTATATGATTTGCGCAGTCGTTTTGGGGCATCCATTGTCCAGCATGCCACCCAGCATCTTGAGACTAAAGGACCACAGCTCCAACCCAATACCAGTCAAGATGAAACTAACTCGCAAGAAAATCTGCACTAAACATTTTTTATTGGCAATTTTGTCTGAGTGGGACTTTATATAAATAAGTATGCAAAATAAAATTTGAAATAAATCTATTTAATTAGATATGGCTAACAATTTCATACAAACGGGTATTTTTATGAAAATCTATTTTTTTTATGAAATATTTCAATAAATATGAGATTGTTTACTAATTTATATATGTGTATAATATTTCATATGAAAGTAAAAATATTCAAAAAATTAGAACTTCAATATATATATTTGAGTAAACTCGAATAATCATTCAGAAATGCTTGTTTTATGATTTAACTGAAATAATTTTTGAATCTATAGATTAGTTTATTTTTTGAAGTAAATGTGATAATTTTTATTAGATATGTAGACAAATGTCATACAATCAGTTTCGTTTGCACTAAAAATGGGAGAGGTTATAGGCATATGTGGCGTTATATTTTTAAACGCGTATTATTGGCTGTAGTAACTATATTTATCGTTATTGCAGTGACGTTTTTCCTAATGAATGCTATTCCTGGCGGTCCGTTTACTAAAGAAAAAGCACCGGATCCACGTGTTCAGGCCGAGCTTGAAGAGCGGTTTCATCTTAATGAACCTGTCGGGAAACAATTTCTTTATTATTTAGAGAATTTAAGTAAAGGCGACTTTGGTATTTCGCTAAAATCTGGTCGCGATGTGAGTACCATTATCAAAACAAGTTTTGGTGTATCTGCCAAGATCGGTGCTTTTGCCGCCATTACAGCTTTGATTATTGGGCTAATTTTAGGTATGGTTGCAGCGTTGAACCGTAACAGGTGGCCGGATCGAATTATAATATTTTTTACAACATTTTTTGTATCGGTGCCCAGTTTCGTGTTGGCGACTTTCATGTTACTTGTGTTCTGTCTGCGGCTGCAGTGGTTCCCCGTTTGGAGTGTGACCAATCCGAGTTATTTCCTGCCTATTGTCTCTCTGTCTTTGTACCCAATGGCGTACATCACCCGGTTGACAAAGTCCAGTATGCTTGATGTCTTGGGACAGGATTATATACGTACCGCGAAGGCCAAGGGCGTCAGTCGCGTGCGAACAATTGCTAAGCACGCTTTGAAAAATGGCGTGTTGCCGATTGTTACCTATTTTGGTCCAATGTTTGCTGGAATTATCACCGGCTCGTTGGTCGTTGAAAATGTCTTTACAATTGGCGGTCTGGGTCAGGAGTTCGTCACATCGATCAATAACCGTGATTATCCCATCATTATGGGTATTACTATTTTCTTGGCGATTCTCTTGATTTTACTTACTTTGGTTAGTGACTTGCTATATAAAGTCTTTGATCCGCGTATCACTTTTGATTAATACGGGTTCGCAGGCTATCTGATAACATCATTTGAAAGGTCTTTTGCAAAATGAATAGTGAAGACAAACGTCTTGAACAGGATTTAACCGGACCGGAGACAGATTTAGATCAAGAGTTAGATGTTGACCTAATGGGCGTCGATCCGGTTTATGGCGATCAGGATCTAGAAGTGGATGAGTTGCCTGACCATGTGAAGGTGTTTAACCGTTCCAAGTTTTCGGCACAAGTGGACTTGTCTAAGTTCACCTTAGCTTCCGCCGAGGACAAAGAACAGCACATCCAGATGCGACCGCCCAGTACATTTTTAAAAGATGGCATGGCTAAGTTTCGTAAAAATAAATTAGCTATGGCTAGCGCAATCATTCTCATTTTTATTATTGTGATGATTATTATTGCGCCGCTGCTTGTTCCATATTCTTATTCAGATATTGTCACAGTCAACGGCAGACGTGATAAGACGGCTAAGAACCTACCGCCGTTCCATTATTCTGAGTTAGAACAACAGGCCATTGAAGAGGGAGAGAAGATTTTTCCCCATATTTTTGGCACCGATGAACTTGGACGAGATTATTTTATCCGCGTCATTTACGGTACTCGAGTGTCCATCGTCGTAGGTTCTTTTGCTAGCTTAATTGTTTTAGTTATAGGATTGCTCTATGGATCGATATCAGGTTATTTTGGAGGCAAGGTGGACCTTGTGATGATGCGGCTTGTTGATATTATCTATTCGCTGCCGGATCTATTGTTGGTTATCCTACTTTCAGTGGTGTTGGATCAAGTGTTGACAAAAGCTATCACTGGGACAATTCTAAAGTCTGTGGGTACTAACATGATCAGTCTTTTTATTGTCTTTGCCCTGCTTTACTGGGTCAGTATGGCTAGATTGGTGCGCGGTCAAATTTTGTCCGTCAAACAGAACGAATATGTTCTTGCAGCCCGTAGCATGGGTGCTAGTTCGGGACGGATTATTCGTAAACATATATTGCCGAACTGTATGAGTGTTATCATTATTTCGACTGCACTGCAGGTGCCATCGGCTATCTTTACAGAGAGTTATCTGAGCTTCTTGGGTCTCGGTGTACAGGCGCCGATGCCAAGTCTTGGTTCTCTGGCAAACAAAGGCAGAGAAGCCATTCAGAGTTATCCGCATAAGCTGATCTTCCCATCGATCATGATCTGTTTGATCGTCCTGTCCTTTAACTTATTCGGCGATGGGCTGCGCGATGCATTTGATCCGAAGTTGAGGAAATAATATGTCAGAACGATTATTAGAAGTCAAACATTTACAGACGTCATTTTTTACTGACTCGGGAGAAGTCAAAGCCGTAAACGATATCTCATTCAATCTTGATGCGGGGAAAGTTCTCGGTATCGTAGGTGAGTCTGGCTCTGGCAAGAGCGTTTCGGCCTATTCGGTGATGCAGATTTTGGATTATCCTGGACGCATTAAAGGAGGGTCAATCCTGCTTAAAGGAAAGGATTTGACGACATTTACCAGCAAAGAGATGGAAGACATCCGCGGCGAGCGAATCAGTATTATTTTCCAAGACCCGATGACTTCGTTGAATCCAGTTTTTACGATCGGCAATCAGATTCGCGAGTCTATTTTGTTGCACACCGATCGCAATAAAGAAGAGGCGAACAAGAGAGCCATCGAATTATTGGATTTGGTTGGTATCAACGAACCCGCTCGGCGAGTCAAACAATATCCGTACGAATTATCTGGCGGTATGCGTCAGCGTGTTATGATTGCTATGGCCTTGGCGTGCGAGCCTGATATTCTGATTGCTGATGAGCCTACCACAGCCCTTGATGTAACAATCCAAGGACAGATATTGGAATTAATTCAAGACCTGCAACAGGAGATGGGCATGGCAGTTATCATGATTACCCATGACCTTGGCGTAATTGCCTCGATGTGTGACGAGATCATTGTCATGTATGCCGGCACCATTTGTGAGAGAGGATCTGCAGATGACATCTTCTATAATCCTCACCACGAGTATACTAAGGGTCTGATTCGTTCCATCCCCACATTGCGCAAGGAGGATGAGCGACTTGTGCCCATTCCTGGTTCTCCCGTCGACTTGTTAAATATGCCGCCCGGCTGTGCATTTGCTGCCCGCTGTCCTCAGGCTATGGAAATTTGTCTGGAGGAACGTCCCGGGGAAATCGTCGTCGGACCAGGTCATTCAGCTGCCTGTTGGATGAATGTCAAGCGCTTTATGGAAATGAGTGACCCCACTCGTTCTGTGGGCGCAACGGCAAGAAAGGAGAGCTGACCTCATGACTCTAGATACCACCCCAAAGGGAAGTATGAATTCAACTCCCCTCGTGGAAGTACAAAATTTAAAACAATACTTTAAAGTTCGAAAAGGCATGTTCAGCAGTGTTGATTTGAAAGCCGTAGATGATGTCAGCTTTAGTATCAAAGAAGGCGAGACATTAGGTTTGGTCGGTGAATCTGGCTGCGGTAAAACCACAGTTGGTCGGACGATGCTTCACTTGCTGAAACCAACAGGTGGTACCATCAAATTCCGCGGTGAAGAGATAACCGAAAAAAATATCTATGACTATCGTAAATCCATGCAGATGGTATTCCAAGATCCCTATTCGTCTTTGAATCCGCGTATGACGGTTTCGGACATTGTAGGTGAACCACTGGATATTCATAAATTATATAAAACCCGCAAAGAACGCGACGCTCGCGTACAGGAACTTATGGAACTCGTAGGTCTGAATAGCGAACATGCTACCCGCTACGCCCACGAATTTTCAGGCGGTCAACGTCAGCGCATTGGCATTGCCAGAGCTTTGGCGGTTCGCCCTGAATTTATCATTTGTGACGAGTCGGTATCAGCTCTGGATGTGTCCATTCAAGCTCAAATCCTTAATATGTTCAAGGATTTGCAGGAGCAACTCAACCTTGCCTACTTGTTCATTGCCCACGACATACTCGTGGTTAACTATATGAGTGATCGGGTTGCTGTTATGTATTTAGGCAAAATTATTGAAATGGCCGAAACCAATGATATCGTCCAAAATGCAACCCATCCATATACTCAATCGCTGTTGTCTGCGGTGCCGATTCCTGATCCCGAGACAGCACGAAAAAGTAAACGTATAATATTAGAAGGTGACGTACCTAGTCCTATGAATCTACCGGCCGGCTGCTCGTTCTGTACCCGCTGCCCGGTAATGACAGAGAAATGCGTCAATGAATTACCCCCGTTGGTGGATCGCGGAAACGGTCACTTTGTGGCATGTTGGAATCAATAAGTCCAGTTCCGTTGACCACAACTATAACTTAGTCAACAACCGGTAAACGTTTGGCAGATGACATCCCGGTGCTTGAAATAAAATTTAGGAGGAAAATAATGAAATTTAAAAAAATAGCAGCTCTTCTAGTAGTCGCTGCAATGTCATTTAGTCTCGTCGCTTGTGGCGGCGGTAAAGATGACGGCGGTGATGTTGCTGAAGAGACAACAGCAGCAGTCGCTGATGAGACCGAAGCTGAGGCAGATGCTACCGAAGCTGATGCAGATGCAACGGAAGCTGACGCCGCGGCAACAGGTGATTTCCCTGATCCCGACGTTCGCTATCCAGAAATCGACCCATCCGATTGGTCCGATTATGATACTATCATCAAAGACATTAAGAGTGAGACCGACATGGCAAAACGTGTCGATATGATGCATGAAGCCGAAGATATGCTGATGTCCACCGGTGCAATCATTCCACTCTATTACT
Organism: Clostridiaceae bacterium; assembly: GCA_012520525.1. Taxonomy (GTDB): domain Bacteria; phylum Bacillota; class Clostridia; order Saccharofermentanales; family Fastidiosipilaceae; genus JAAYOA01. The sequence continues at coordinate 7,900 of JAAYOA010000155.1, forward strand.
ACAATGATGTTTATATGCAGAAACCGTACGTAGAGAATGTATACGCAACGGCTTATGGTTATAAATATTTCCAGAAATCTACTGCTGACGGTGCCGATACACTGCGTATTAACCTGTCTTCCGAACCGGCTCGTCTCGACCCGGCTCTGAACTCATCCGTTGACGGTGCTTGCTTGGCAATCGCTGCCTTTGCTGGTCTGTATACATATGACGAGAATGGCCAATTGGTGCCTGATCTCGCCGCTGAGACCGAAATTTCCGATGACATGTTGACATACACATTTACCCTGGAAGATGATCTCAAGTGGTCCGACGGTTCTCCGTTCACAGCTGAAGATTTCGTCTATTCCTGGAAGCGCGCTGCCGCTGCTGAAACAGCTGCAGACTATGCCTACATGCTCGAAGGTATCAAGGGCTATCCGGATGATCTGGCTGTTACCGCTTCTGAAGACGGCAAAGTTCTGACAGTTGAACTGTCCTCTCCTTGTGCTTACTTCCTCGACCTCTGTGCTTTCCCAACTTTCTTCCCTGTGCAGAAAGACTTTGTTGAAAGTGCTGAAGGCTTCAAGGATGCCGATGGCAACATCAAGGACGCTGGTGCTTGGGCAACCGAAGCTGGCTTTGTTGGCAATGGTCCCTACACCCTTGAAACATGGAATCACAAAGAGTCTATGACCTATGTCAAGAATCCGAATTACCACAGAGCTGACGAAGTCACAATGGATAACCTGAACTTCATGCTGTCATCTGACGCTACCGCTGTCTATGCTGCATATCAAGCAGGCGACCTCGACTTCATCGATACCATTCCGTCCGACGAAATGGCTAATGCTCAACAGAGCGATGAGTTCTACAAGATTGACCAGTTGGGTACATACTATGCCAACTTCAACGTAAACTCTCCTCTATTTGAAGGCAAAACACCGGCTCAGGCTAACGCTATGCGCCGCGCTTTCACATACCTCATCGACCGTCAATATATCGTTGACACTGTTGCCCAGGCCGACCAAGAGATCGCTGACACCTTTGTTCCGATCGGCGTTGTCGATGGCAATGGCAATGAATTCAAACAAAACTCCGACACATACTCCTACCCCGTAGGCACTGGTTACTATGATCCGGCTGATATCAATGTTGAAAAAGCTATCGAACTTCTCAAGTTCGCTGGTTTCGAATTTGACGGCGATATGTTGGCTGCATCCAACCCGATCAGCATTGAGTACTTGACAAATGATATGGAATCTCACGTATCTATCGCTGAGTCCATGCAGCAAGACTTTGCGATGGTTGGTATTGATATGACGATCCAGACCGTTGAATGGGATGTCTTCCTTGAGACACGTAAAGCTGGTCAATATGACTTCGCACGTAACGGTTGGCTCTGTGACTTCAACGATCCGATCAACATGCTTGAAATGTGGACGAGCGAGAGCGGCAACAACGACTGCCAATTCGGTAAATAAGTTAAGCCGTTCTAATAAGATCCTATAATATGATTGATCATCTGCCACAATAAAAGGCTGTCCCGCGAGGGACAGCCTTTTTGCCATTGTGTATTTCCGCGATTACAGATATATCTACTACAGTTGATTGGTTAAAGTGGTTGAAGTACCTGTGTTGTGACTTTGTCAAAGCTACATGAAGACGAACGTCTTGAGATTTGAGTGATCAAAGGGCTTGCAAAGATATCGCCATGATAGCCATGCCTGCAATCAGTCCGTAGATCGAGTAATGGTGTTCACCATATTTTTCTGCTGTGGGAAGAAGTTCATCAATAGAAATATATACCATGATGCCAGCTACAGCTGCGAAAACGAAGCCCATAATCGCGTCGTTTAAGAAAGGCAAGAGGATCAGGGCGCCAACGAGGGCACCGAGGGGTTCGGCTATACCGGAAAGCAAGGCATAACCTATGGCTTTACCACGGGAGCCAGTAGCATAATAGATTGGAACAGCCACCGAAATGCCCTCAGGAATATTATGGATTGCGATGGCAACAGCGATGGTTAAGCCAAGGGCGGGATCGGCAACGGCACTCATAAAAGTAGCAAGACCTTCGGGGAAGTTATGAATAGCGATGGCCAATGCGGAAAAAAGTCCTGTGCGGTAAAGCTCAGCTTGTACTTCAGGGCTATCTGCAAGATTGCCTGACTCATCGATAATTGTGTTATTTTGCTTTTTTCTTAATTGACTGCAATCAAAGTCGGCAGGGTTGACCGTTTCAGGATCAAAATCATCTCCTTGCAAGATTTTTAACTCTTCTAAGCTACAAGGTTCGTGGGGATTCTGAGGTTCTGGCACCAATCGGTCGATGATGGCAATTAAGGCAATGCCTGCAAAGAATCCAACGATTAACATCCAGCCGGCTAATGGTTGACCGTAGTGCTGAACTAGAAATTCCTCGGCTTGAGGCATCAACTCCATAAATGATACATAAATCATGACACCTGCTGAAAGACCCAAAGCCATGGCTAAATAACGAATATTACTTTGTTTAATCTTTAATACTGCTACACCGCCTATACCGGTAGCTAATCCAGCGATTAATGTCATACCAAAGGCGAATGCATACGTTGAAAAAAGCGAGTGCATATTGTTCTCCTTATTAATAAAATTAAATCAATGCATTCCAATTTACCAAATCGCGCTTTAAAAATCTCTGTATTTATTTTGCAATTTGAATAAGAATATCCGCTGTTCCGCCACAGGCCATGCCTTCTTCGGCTGCTACATCGGCTGTCATATCCACGGTCATGATGTCAAAATTTGTCGTTCCTTCGGCCAGCATCGCACGAGCGAGTGAAATGGCGTCTCCTTCAGCACAGCCACCGCCAATACTGCCTTGAATTTTTCCGTCTGGGAAAATGATCATGCGGGCGCCGGCACCACGAGGGGTCGACCCTTTAGTAGATATTACAGTCAACAATGCCCTGTTGAGAGTTGTCTGGTTGGGATCACCTAAATTTTTAAATAATTCCAAGTCTAAATCGCTGTCATCTTTATTGATCTTGACATTGTGGGCCGCTGCTTCGGTTTGACCGAGGCGTTTGGCGCAGACCAGTTGACTGATGATTGAAATGGCAATTTCAGAAGGAGTAATTGCACCGATATTCAAACCGATGGGAGAACTTAATCTTGCCAGCTGTGCTTCGGAAAAACCTTCAGAAATAAGCAACTCCCGTGTAGAGCGCACGCGCATACGTGAGCCAATCATACCGAAATAGGCGGGCTGTATGGGCAAGACATGTCGCAGACAATCGGTATCGTATTGGTGACCTCGTGTGATGATGACAACAAAATCCCGGGCCTGAATATCGACAGTCTTTAATATTTCATCAAAGGGCGCACAGATGATTTCGTGTACGTCGGGGAAGCGTTCTCGGTTAGCGAAGCCGATACGGTCGTCACAGACGGTTACAGTAAAACCACAATCTAAAGCATAATTAACTAATTTTTCTGAGACCGTACCGCCACCAAAGACGTACAGCCGGCGCTGGGGACTAAACCATTCTATAATCCACTGTCTATCCCGCTTCGAGGAGTCTTTGGGATGACGTGCGGGTAGACCAGTACCCTGACAATATTCGAGGGATGAGTCCCATTGATCTTTTTTCAAAACAGGTGCACTTGGATGAGCGGACTGCCACTCAGCAGCAAATGTCTCGTAAGGGACTGCTGTATTAAATGCGAGTTGTAGCAATGTGTCTGATTGAGGATCTAAGTAAGTTACTAAAACAGGAGATCCATTTTTACTTAACGAGCGATAGAGATTTCCGTAATGAATCGATGTCTCATGCATAGTTATTCTCCTAAAAGAGCATGGAAAGCTCGATCAATTTGTTCTATATCTGTAGCCTTATTAGTCATGCCGAAGGAGAGGCGTAGGGTAGACTGGGCTTCCATGTATGAACGCCCCATTGCAGTGAGGACATGAGATGGTTCGGGAGAACCCGTTGCGCAGGCCGAACCTGCAGAAACATAAAGTCCCATTTGGTCTAACTGCAAGATCATCTCTTCGGCATCGTGACCAGGCAGTGTAACATTTAAGTGACCGGGCAACCCGTGGTCGAGCGTACCATTGACAATGAGATCGGGGCAGAGTGAGCGCAAAATATAAAGAGTCTGGCGACGCAGTGTGCGACTGATCTTGTTCTCATACTCCATTGTTGTCAAGGCATCTGTCAGGGCAGCGCCCATGCCAACTATGCCGGCCACGTTTTCGGTGCCGGCTCGGCGCAAACGCTCCTGCGCACCGCCGTCCATAAAGGGAGATAATTCTGTTCCTTTGCGGATATAGAGGGCTCCGATTCCTTTAGGACCACCAAACTTGTGTCCGGATAGGGACAACATATCAATACCGAGGTCGTTTACATCTATAGGAATGTGACCGACACATTGAACGGCATCAGTATGAAAAGGGATGCCTCGACGGCGACAAAGGGCGGCCATTTCTTGAATGGGTTGTAAGGCACCAGTTTCGTTATTTCCTAACATCAAAGAAACCAAAATAGTATCTTCCCGGAGTGCCGCTTCTAGATCACTGACGCGATAACAGCTTTTTTCATCACAAGGTAGATAGGTTATGTCAAATCCTTCCGCGGCCACTGCTTCACAGCTGTGCAAAATGGCGTGGTGTTCGATGGCTCCGGTAATGATATGGCATCCCCCTTGGTTGATCCGACTGTCGCGGGCGCTCTGTTTGATGACCCAGTTATCAGATTCCGTGCCGCCGCTCGTAAAAAAGATTTCTTCGGGCATACAGCCAAACCCCTCGGCCATCTGTTCCCGGGCAATACGGATGGCTTTTTTTGATAAAATGCCACCGCGGTATAGAGAGGAGGGGTTGCCAAAGATAGCCTCTTCGTAGGGGCGCATTGCTTCTTTGGCAGTTGAGCGAAGCGGCGTTGTAGCTGCGTGGTCTAAATATATGTATGTAGTTTGATCCATTTATATTTCCTAATCTAATTTAATCAAGTCATTGATATTTTGATTCCAAACTTCAGATGATCATGTTAGTTATCTTAATCAAGTTTAACAGCTCAAGACGGGGGCGCGCCTACCAGATTTTTCTAGATTGGGAGTTTTAAATATTATTTATTCTAAGGCGATGGCGCGGCATTCCATGTAAAAACGTTTATCCAGAGCATGACCTAATGAAAAGGTTTTACGGGGTAAAATATCGTGTTCAATAATCTGGGTAAAAAACATTTGTGGATCTAGAGCCGGTAGGAGAAAACCGTAGTTTGCCTGATCTTGGCATAGCTGACGCACGACTTCTTCACCATGAATATAGTCGGTGCGAACATTATTTTTCTGAATCCAAGGGTCAAGGAAGCGCCGCAATGCAGCAATTGTCAACTCATTGGTATCAGCTTGAAGCTGCCATAGATGTGTGCGTCGACCGAAGTAAACTGGGATGTTCACCGTATGTGGGGTGTCAGTAGGCTTTTCAGCATATTGTAAAAATGGCTGAATGATTGTGCAATCCACATTGTGTTTGATAATGAGATCATCACCGTAAAAATCTTTGGCTGCAGTTTCTAAGGCGTCCGGCTCCACATCAAAGATTACTTGATGGATGGGTTCAAATTCGAGACCCGGATCGGTTAGTGACTCTATTTCGACCATAGCGAAGCGAGCTGGATGATCTTCCTCAATGTTAGGATTATTCTCTTTTAGCTGATCCCAATGGGCTTTGGCTGTGGCCAGGGAGTGGTTGCCGTCACCCACTGCAAATAACAAATTATGATTGCGGTAGAGTGGTGTATCAGCCAGTCGTTCAAGCCATGCTTCCAATTGAGGATCATCGGCAGGGACGTGCCAGCCTGTCAAGTGACCAGCTTGGGTCATGAGGGGAGTGTCGTAAATAACTTTATAATTGCTACCAGAAGAGGTGATCTCTTCAAAGAATGGTTGGAACACCTTGTGGTCTGGATCGTTTGCTAACAGCAAGACATGGCTTGTCTCTAAGGAGGCTTTTTGCCGGACCGCTAGGCGAGGAGGAATTCTGCTGGGAACCGTCGCCTCCGAGGCGCGAATGAGAGCCCTGTTACCGGGTTCATATTCGTAGTGTTCTAAATCAATGGCGGCGACAATGCCGTGACGGATGAGACCGTGGCTAGTCTTGCGCCGGACGATGATGACGCCACCGTCAATTTTGTCAAAGATATTAAGTCTTGGGTATTGTCGCATGACCTTATGAATCATCTCTATGCGATCAGGTGATTTAATTTCATCTTGCGTCTCTAAATAAACTTCCGGAAAGATGAGATGTCCAGTGGAAGGCTTGCGGTCTATGATTACGTTTACTTGATTCCAGTATTCTGGTTCCGATGTAAATTGATCACAGGCTATGACGGCCCAATTCTCTAAAGGTACGTTTTTGTTTGGAAGCAGCCATTGGGTGTCTAAGTTAATCCCCAATTGGGTTAGAGCAATATTTTTAATATCGGTCATTGGAATTTCCTTTCCCTAGATATATAAATCTTCGACGTGACGATGCTGTCGATTGCCAGGTCAAACTACTTATATTCTAACAAATAAATTAATCCTGATTCATGTTTAGGAAGTGATCAGTCTATCGCGGACTTGTCGCTCGCTCAAAACCAGTAAAGTAGCAGAAACGATAATATAAATTATGGCGCTGACAGAACACATAGAGACGGTTTCCTGAAAAATTATAATTCCAAGGACAACGCTGGTAACGGGTTCAAAAGTAGAGAACAAGGATGCGTTTTGTGGTCCAATTTTTTTGATGCCAATTGGGAATGTAAGAGTGGCGATACTCACTAGAAATCCAGTGTTATTAAGGTTGCCAGCCATCTTGTGGGACTCAATGCAAAGGATATTTCTTTCAAATTAAAACCAATCTCTATACTCAGCACGCTACCAAAGAGACTGCCAATTAAATACGATTGTATTAACGGATACTTTATCATGTCTACAATATTTGAATGCAAGCATATCAGGCGACTAGAATATGTTGTATTATTGCGAGGAAAGCTGGTTTGAGCTACAATTTAACAGATGCTCAATAGTATTTTAGAGCGATTGATTGAAAGAGGCTGTAGAAATGAAATATATGGGATTAAATGAAATACGCGAGCAGTTTCTCGCGTTTTTTGAATCAAAGGGACACCTTAGGTTGCCGAGCTTTTCGCTGATTCCGCGCAACGATCCTTCTGTTCTTCTAATCAATGCAGGAATGACTCCGTTGAAACCTTATTTTACTGGCGTAGAAACACCGCCTAGAAAACGGGTTACCACGTGCCAAAAGTGTATTCGCACGCCTGATATCGACCGTGTTGGTTTAACTGCACGTCACGGCACTTTTTTTGAAATGCTTGGTAATTTTTCCTTTGGTGATTACTTTAAAGCAGATGCAATTCCTTGGGCGTGGGAATTTAGCACAGAGGTTTTAGGACTGCCAGCTGATCGCATCTGGGTAACGATTTACGAAGACGATGACGAAGCTTTCGATATTTGGCACAATGCCGTTGGTCTTCCCGCTGAGCGTATTCTTCGGTTTGGCAAAGAAGATAATTTTTGGGAGCATGGTACTGGTCCTTGCGGTCCTTGTTCCGAATTGTTTTTTGATCGCGGCGAAGCGTATGGCTGTGACGATCCGAATTGTGGCGTCGGCTGTGAGTGTGACCGCTACATCGAATACTGGAATTTAGTGTTTACCCAATTTGATCGCCAGGAAGATGGCAGTTATATTCCTTTGGAGCATAAAAATATCGACACTGGAGCAGGTTTGGAGCGCATTGCTTGTATTATGCAAAACGTTGATAACCTGTTTGAAACTGATACGGTTCGAGCAGTGCTTGATAAAGTATGTGAAATGGCCAATGTGCGCTATCACGAGGATCATCAAACTGATGTTGGAATACGGGTCATCACTGACCACATCCGCAGTGGCACAATGATGATTTCTGATGGTGTTCGCCCATCAAATGAAGGCAGAGGTTATGTCTTGCGTCGTCTGCTGCGTCGAGCCTTGCGATATGGCATTATGCTTGGTATTGAAGGCGATATTCTTATAGAACTGGCTCCTGTGGTTATTGAACAGTCCAAATTTGCCTATCCAGAACTGGCGGAACGAAGTGAATATATTTTGTCGATCCTCGCCCAGGAGGAGCGCAGTTTTAAAAAGACAGTGAGTCAGGGCAATGCAATGCTTGCGGATTTGCTAACAGAATTAAAGGAAGCTGGTAAAACTGTTGTTCCCGGTGAGTCGGTCTTCCGACTTCATGACACCTATGGTTTCCCCTTGGATTTGACTCGAGAAATCGCAGCGGAACAGGGTCTGACTGTAGATGATGAAGGCTTTCAAAAGTTAATGACCGAACAGCGCCGACGTTCCAAAGAAGCGACACTAAAGAATGCTGGCAGTGCTTGGAATGAACAACAGTTGCCCGAGGCTATTATTCAAGCTGACGCGACGGTGTTTTCTGGTTATCAACAATTGACAGACGAAGGCGAAGTTCGGTTCATAGTCGAACAGAATGAAGAAGATAACTCTTTCTTCTTATCCGAAGGTGCAGGTCCAGGTACAAAATGTCTAGTTGTGACAGATCGCACACCTTTTTATGCCGATGCCGGTGGACAGGTGGGAGACTGGGGGCTCATAAGTGACGGTGAGACTGAAGCAAAAATTGTCGATACAACTAAAACGGCCGAAGGTGTTTATTTGCACCGCGCCGAAGTTTTGGCTGGTCTGTTGACACCAGGATTAAAAGTCCAACTGACCGTTGATCGCGACCGTCGACTCTCTATTGCGAGAAATCACACCGCCACTCATATGGTACATAAGTCATTGCGCAATCATCTGGGCGCCCATGTGACTCAAGCCGGTTCTAGTGTCAATCCTGACCGTTTACGCTTTGACTTCCACTACGGTCAGCCGCTGACCCGTCAGCAGATCCTTGATATCGAAGCCGAGGTTAACGAAATCATCTTGGCTGATGAAGCAATTGTTACCGAAGTGATGACCGCGGATGAAGCTAAAAATAGCGGTGCGACAGCCCTCTTTGATGAGAAGTACGGTGATTCGGTACGCGTTGTTAGTATTGGAGATTACAGTTCAGAGCTGTGTGGTGGTACTCATTTAAACCACTCTTCTCAGGCTTGCTTTTTCAAAATTATTTCCGAGGGTTCTGTGGCTTCAGGCGTGCGCAGAATTGAAGCTGTCACAGGTAGGGCAGCCTTTGCATTGGCAAATAAAGCCGAGGGTGATCTGGAAAAGATTGCTGAACAGTTAAAGACCACTGTAGTTGAAGTGCCGGAACGGGTAGTGGCTTTGCAAGACCAACTCAAACAGGCTGAAAAGAAGTTTGCCGAACTGGAGCGGGAGCGCGCCGCAGATTCTGCTTCCCAACTTCTTGAGAAAGTTAAGACTCACGGTGACTTCAATATCCTTTGTTCAACCATCGATGTTCCCGACGCTAAAATTCTTAGGGAAACGGCGGATCGCTTGCGCGAAGAACTGAAGCCGGCGGCCGTTGTCTTTGCCTCAAAGACAGAGGATAAAGTTATTTTAATTGCCATGGCTTCCCCCGAAGTTGTTAAAGCTGGAGTACATGCAGGCAAAGTTGTCAAGGCTGCTGCTAGTATTTGTGGTGGAGGTGGTGGCGGACGTCCTGATATGGCTCAGGCTGGCGGCAAGAACACCGAGGCAATCGAAGATGCCTTGGCAGCTGCAGAAGCTTTAATCATTGAACAACTTGATGCATAAATTATGCTGAGCAGCATAATTTCGTGTGACATATCGTGACATCAATCTGCCAGAGTAAAATTAGCACTGTGCGGAGATGAGATGATACCACTCGTTTAACAATTGAAAGGACAACTAGTATGGATAGCTGTGTATTTTGTAAAATTATTGCCGGAGATCTTCCTTCTACTCGAGTCTATGAAGACGATAAGGTGATCGCATTTAAAGATTTAAATCCCGTTGCGCCGGTTCACGTACTGGTCGTACCCCGCCAACATATTGTCAGTATAAATGAGTTTGCTGAGCAAGATCCCGCTGGCGAACTGGCGATTCACTTGATGAATTGCATTCCCAAGGTTGCTGAAGCCTGTGGAGTAGTGGAGTCAGGCTACCGCCTAATTAACAACTGTGGCAAGGATGGCGGGCAGACGGTACCTCACTTCCACATTCACATTATTGGCGGTGAGGATCTGGGACCTGGATTGCGGTAAACAAAAGTTAATGTCGATTAATAGTTCAATTAATACAAAAATTAAATCTTTTTTAGAGGCATTGAACAGAAAAGATTCAACTTGAACCATTTTTTTGTATGAATTTTGACCCGACGTTTATTGACGCATTTTGTGAAGATCTGTATAATTTCGTTTATCACTCGAAATATCGTCAATTTTGACGAGTAAAATTACGCCGCTGAGAGGGGGGATACAAATGGCTGAAATTCGTGTTAAGGAAAACGAATCCCTTGACAGCGCGTTACGACGTTTTAAACGTTCTTGTGCGCGTTCTGGCGTTCTTGCTGAGGTTCGCAGAAGAGAACATTACGAGAAACCTAGTGTCAAGCGAAAGAAAAAATCTGAAGCAGCAAGAAAGAGAAAGCGCTAATAGGTTATATTTTTAGATTTTTAAAAGACGGGGTGTTTTATTCGGTACTATTACTGGATTAGACATCCCCTTTTTCTTTTTTAATATTTATTTACTTTAATTCCTAGTTATTTTAATTGATATTTTTAGCTTTAATACTAAAGTTAGATTTTTACGAAAATTGGGGCGCCAGAAATATTTTTTATGCAAATTTACACGGATAATGAAATTGTTTCTTCCAGTTATGAAGACAGTGATATCATCTCAATCTGCTGTTACTGTATCTAAAACAGCAGACAAGACAGAGTTGATTCTAGGTGAGACGATTAACTACACCGTAGTTGTCATTAACACCAGAAATGTCACGATCGATAGCGTAAGGTATCAGACAGTCTTGTGGATCTCTTCGCAGTGACGCCTGTTGAGCCCATTACAGTGACAATAAACTCCAAGTGGGCGAAACATGGACATATATGTATACATACGAAGTTACTCAGGACGATGTGAATCGCGGTAGTCTACATAACCAGGTTAGCGTAATGACACAAGATAAAAATGGTCAGCCAATAACACCTTTAAGTGATGGCGTGACGATCAAGTCTTTGCATAAAACTCTAATTCCACGGACGGGGGAAGTGATTTGTCATTTCTATAAATAAGGGGATAGGATTTAAATCCTATCCCCTTTGTGTATGCTCAAGTTCTTATTAATTATTATTAAAATTTTGACATTTAGTCACCGCGTATAGCATCGATCGCACTGAGTTTGGTCGCTTTGCGTGCGGGCATATAACCTGCAATGAGACCGATTAAAGCAGCGAACACGACGGCAAAGATAGCCAGACCAGGTGTAATGATACTGACAGCAGCTTCTTCGGCGATGCCACCGTTTGCTTCTATAGCAGATCTGATACCACTATTGATCAATGTCGATATGCCCAGACTTAATAACAGGCCGACAAGTCCTCCGAGAAAGCCAATCAATGTGGACTCAATGAGAAATAGTGAACGGATGTTGCCCACTGAAGCACCGATGACTTTCATGACACCAATTTCTTTTTTTCGTTCATAGATACTCATTAACATAGTGTTTGTGATGCCGATTGCGGAGACAAGCAGAGCAATAGATCCGATGCCACCAAGTACCCACTGGATAACTGTAGTTTGCTGTTGAAACGATTCAACCATATCCATATTACCGCTAACTTGAAAACCAAGTTCATCGGTAAGGTAGGTCTTTAGTTCTTTGACGCTGTCGACGTCAGTTGCTTGAACAAATAATACATCGTAGTCCTTACGTTGGGTGGAGGTGTTTGTTTTTTCGTTTTCCGTGAACGGATCCATAAATTCATTTTGAGGACTATCGATACGATTGTTGATGTTTAACAGAGCTTGTTCGGTCTGAAAACTAATATAGCTGCTGAACGAATCTAAAGGCGCTCCTCCCGCGAGTACACCGCTGACATTGCTTTGGATTGTGCCATAGGTCGGCTTATTAGAAATCACAACAGAACCTGGCTCAGGTCGACTACCGACGAGAAGTTCAAAGCGAATATCAGTGGCAGGTGTTTGAGCTTCTTTCAATGATGAATAACCGGAACCACCGACCTCGTAGATAAAGTTCATCGAACCTAACATGACTTCACCGATGCGAGATTTATTAATTATTTGTCCTTCCTTCATTGGTAAATCTGATTGAGTGAGATTCTTCATGTCAATTGCGATCAGATTTGTCCACATCGAATATTTATTATCACGGGGAACTAGTGATGCATAGTGGACATAACGTCCGGGTATGGCGTTGAGTACACGTTGATCATTGGCGATGAATTGTACATCTTTATCAACAAGTTTGTCCCTTTGTTTGGACGTCGTTGAGCTGGTTTCGCCAAATGAGAATCCCATAAAGCCACCGCCGCCCGCACTACCAGATGGACTAACACGCAGTAGTGTAGCTCCGCCCATTTCTTCGATCATTTGATCCATGCTGTTCTCAAGTCCTTTGCTTAGAGAAAGCATCAACAAAATGGACATAGTACCAATTAACACACTCACTACTGTAAGAATCGTCCGACCTTTGCGTCGCCATAGGTTGCGAAAGGCTAATTTTAAAAGATCAAAATTAATCATGAAGAGTAAGATCCTTTGCAGATTTATTGCGTTTGACGATAACCATAACAACGACAATAATACCGACAAGAGCGATGATCACAATTAACCAGAACCAGATAGAGCCGACAAAGGATGAGGAAGTATTTCCTGCGATCTGACCATTTGCCATATCACCACCACTTGCCATAGGTGTGCCGTCAGGACCATAGACTATACCTTCGACGACGGTTGTATCAAAGGGAACGGTTTCGCGATGTTCATTGCCGGCAGAGTCTTCAAATGTAAAGACAATTTCACCTTTTAACTCGCCAGCTTCTTCCGGAATAATCATTGTGTTGTAGTGATCGGATTGACCAGGTGTGAAGTTGCCGATAAAGTAGCGTGGTGATTCTGTTGTAAATCCTTTTCCTTCAGTTGTAACCATAAAAGTTGAAAGTACATCTTTCCCAATGTTGAAGAAATCGATGTCCAGAGATAGTGGAACGCCTACCTCTGCTTCACCAAGGACGACTTCCCCTGTTTCCATTTTTGCCTGTTGTACAACCGGTATTCCAATGATCTCAGTTGCGCGGTATTCGTTGCCATCCTTGTCTTCATATTCGAAGAGGACGTTCATCGTATAGTTTTGCGCTGTAGCACTGGGTATGACACGCATGGTGACGGCCTTAGAAACCTCACCTTTGGATTCAATCTTTTCGATATAGAATGTGTTGGATGAACCGACGGGACTAAAGACAGAATCACTTGTTGTGACGCCACCCGTTCCTTGTCCACCTATTCCCATGCCAACAGAACCGCCACTTGCTTCAGCGTTAAGAGTGATTTTAATGTTATGGACATCTTTTTTAGAGTTTGTGTTTGTAAAGGTCAAGTCCATCGTAAAATCTTTGCCTGCCTCAGGCATAGATGGTTCCAGTTTATAATTTGAAATAATGAGTTTTGGTTTATTGTTTCCAGTTGCTTCTCCGCCGCTAACTCCAACACCGCTGTAACTCACTCCTTCAAAGCTGCCGCCGCCAACGTCGAACCCTCCTGGCATACCGCCGCTCATGCTAGACATATTCAAACCAAAGTCGTAGACACCATTGCCGTCATATCCTGGCACATTCAGCTGATTGAGGTCGGGCAAATTATGCAAGTCATTGGGCATTTGATCAGGTAAGCCGCTAGGTAACGTAGTGGAAGGATCAGTAATGTCGCTAGGGACTTGTGACGACTGGGTACCATCGGTGTTGTTCGGTTCAGTTTCTAGTGGTGAATCGACTCGTTGGACAATCACTTTACAGGTAACAAGGCGATCTTGATAGCCCGGTGCCGACATGGCTAGTTGTATGTCATAGGCGCCAGCAGAGAGATCCTTTTTTGCTATAAAGGGTAGTTTGAGTTGGATACTTTCACCGGCTTTTATGCCAAAAATGATGGCATCTGGGTCAGTTTTATCTTTTTTAAACTGTCCGAAATTTTCATTCTTGTCCAACTCAAATGGCATCAGTCTTACTTGGGGAAAGTCTTGAGTTGAATTATTAAGTAGAAAAATATCAACAGAAACGACATCGTCTTTTTTTATTTTGTCTTTAACGGTAATTTTGTATGTCGTTCCAGCTGTAGCATCAGCCGTTGCCCCTGTCACGTCGATTGGCATGATCGGTATAGGTGCAACAGGTAACTTGTTCGAGGGTACTTGTGGGGGTGCAGATGATTCACTGGAAAGTTCACTCGGGATCGTCGAGGTTGTAGGAACTGTTTTTGTCACAGGTGTTAAAGTAGAGGTTGCAGAAGACTTTTGAACATCAGGTGATGAGTTGTCAAGTGCTGTGGAAGAAGGACTAGTGAGTGGAGACGTTGTTGATTTATGGCTGTCCGTTACCGAAACTACAGTTGGTTCATCGGCTAAGGCATCTGTAGTTTCCGTAGCAGCCACTGGGAAACTGGCACTGAACATCAGTGTGGCACATAAAATTGTTGCAGAACCTGCAATTAGTCCTTTTTTCATTTTTTTTGCGAGATGGGCGATTGACATATTTTTTCTCCTTTGAAGTGAGTTATAGACTTATTGGTTTTATTTCTTCATTACGAAGTTGTTGATCTATTTTGATCATAAAACTATTTAAAATAGAACAGAAAAGTATGCAGCTGTTTTGAAATCAATCAAACAGTCGCAACTGGGTGAGGGGCGGCGCGGGTGTGACTTCTTTCAATTTTGCCATCCCTCATATGAAGGAGTCGATCGGCGTTAGTAGTCATTTCTTCATCATGGGTAACCATGATCAATGTTTGATTTTTGTCGCGAATCATCTGGGTGATCAAATCCATGACTTCTAAACTGGTATGAGTATCGAGGTTTCCCGTTGGCTCATCTGCGAAAATAATTTTGGGGTTGCCGGCAAAAGCTCGAGCAATGGAAACACGCTGCTGTTGTCCACCCGACAACTGATTAGGCTTGTGATGCAAACGGTCTCCGAGTCCGACGTGTTCCAAAATTTCTTTAGCTAATTTTTCCCGTTCAGTACTGCGATAACCTTTAAAAGTTAGACCTAAAGTAACATTCTCCAATGCGTCTAAGGTATTAATCAGGTTATACGATTGAAAGACAAAGCCTACATTAAGGCTGCGGAAACGAGTAACGTCTGCTTCTTTTAATTTGTCGATGCGTATCCCGCCTATTTCGATGCTGCCGCGATCAGGTCGTTCAAGGCCGGCTAATAGGTTTAGCAATGTCGATTTGCCCGACCCGGAAGGACCTAACAGGCAAACCATCTCCCCTTGATCGATATTTAGATCGACGCCATCCAAGGCATGAATGGCTGTATCTCCCATGCGGTATATTTTGTAGAGATCCTCCACTTTAATCCAGGAACTCACATTTTCCTCCTCAATATATTCTTAAAATATTTAAATAAAACTTATGTCTGAAACTGTATTATCTATACTACTACAGATTAACAAATGATCCTAGATAACTTTCTTCAATTTTAACCCATAATTATTAATTTCATATTACAATAGAAGTCCGAGAACATATAAAGGAGACACTATGCAATTATATGAAGCGCTATGGGCGCCTAGGGACACGACAGCAACAGAAAAATCATCTAATTTAGTCGACCAAGAATCTGTGTCAAAAAGTATTTTAGATCGAGTATTGATGACCAGAGTAGGTTCGTTGGAATCTAAGGAAGTACAGCAAGTTCTGGCTCCTGACATTTGGCACGATCCTTTTTTGTTGCCGGATATGCGAGCTGCGTGTAATCTTATTCGGGATCACGTAGAGCGAAAGTCTTTTATACTAATTCACGGCGATTATGATGTTGATGGTATTACAGCGACGAGCATCTTGTTGGAATTTTTTCGTACATTGGGTTGTCCAGTGGGCTGGTACATTCCAGATCGCCTTGATGAAGGCTATGGATTATCTGAAAAAGGTGTCGGCTATGCCAAGGCGGCGGGTGTTTCCCTTGTTATAACTGTAGATTGTGGTGTCAGTTCGGTGACTGAGATAGCCGAATTGGAGAATTCTGGAATTCCTGTCATTGTTACAGACCACCATAACTGTCCTCCGGTTTTGCCGGACTGTGCAGCTGTTATTAATCCCATGCGCGAAGACAGCGAGTATCCTTTTAGACATTTAGCAGGTGTAGGCGTGGTTCTAAAACTTGTAGCAGCTCTCTGCGAGGTCTTGAGTTTTGGCGACACATGGCAGCAATATCTAGATTTAACAGCTTTGGGCACCGTTGCAGATGTTATGCCTTTACAAGATGAAAATAGATTTATTGTAACCGCTGGTTTAGAGCTCATGCAACGGACACAGCGTCCTGGACTTCTAGCATTAATGGATGCATTGAAGGTCGACCGAACATCTTCCATTACGACATATCACATCGGTTTTCGACTTGGACCGGTGATCAATGCAGCGGGACGTATGGGAGACAGTTTGAGTGGTATCGAATGTCTGACCGCGAAACAGGCAGACCTAGCACGTCAGAAAGCAGCGACACTGATTGAAATTAATCAACGCCGGAGGGAAAAAGAAATTGAAGCGCTACAAGATGCACTTCAGAAGTTAAGCAGACAACCCGAACTGTTGGAAGATCCTATATTAGTTGTCCTAGGCGAAGGGTGGAATGCTGGTGTTTTGGGTCTTGTTGCGATGCGGTTGAGCAAAAGATTCCTGCGTCCATGCATCGTTTTAAATAAAGATTCTAATGAAGAATGTAGCGGTTCAGGCCGGTCTTTTGGAGATTTTAATTTAATTTCCGCTATTGAATCAGAACGCGATCACTTGTTGCGCTTTGGTGGTCATAGTCAGGCGGTGGGCGTGGCTTTGTCTCCCCAGTATGTGGATGCATTTCGTTGCTCTCTTAATGACAAAATTAAAGAAGATTACCCCGCGGGTATTTTTCCGGCTCGTCCATTTTTACAATGGGATGGTATGGCAAGACCAGAGGAATTAACAATAGAAGCAATTGAAGAGCTAGATTTGTTAGCGCCCTTTGGTAAAGGAAATCCTGAACCCCAATTCTATTTACCCTCTTGCCGTGTCCTTTCTTCGCGCACGATGGGACAGAATCGTTCTCATTTGCGTCTCGAAATTGGTAGTGAGAAGAGTACGTTAAATTGCGTCTGTTTTGGTCGTGGATATGAAATAACTCACCTTGCACCGGGAACAGTTGTTTCACTGCTTGGTGTGCCTGCCATCAATGTGTGGCGCAATAATAAAAGTCCGCAATTAGTAACTAAAGATTTTAAAATATTACAACCTTCCAATGAGGATGAAGTAAATAGAGAATCAATCCAGCACCATGAAGCACGCTCTCCATTACCGACAAAAGAGGCACTTGCCCACGTCTACTTGTGGTTGCGAGAGCACTTGTCCGATGGACCAAACATGATTGATCCAAGTTACTGTCTTCGCTTTATTAATGAAAAAATGCACAATCCTATTGATGTGATTATGCTGCGCAATATAATAGATATCTATCATGAGGCCGGCCTTTTAGATATTTCTAATCTAAATGAAACTAATTGTTGTATAATATGTGTCAATGTAAAATCTGTTAAAAATAAAGTTGATTTATATAAGACGCCTACTTACATAGATTTGTTAGAAAGGACAAAACAGGTTGAGGGATCATGAATTAAAACAACTAAATCGTACGATTGAACGACTGTATAGGCTGTATAAAAGTTATTCGCCTAAACAGGATATGGCGTTGCTGGAAGAAGCTGTGGCCTATGCTATGGATGCCCATTCAGAGCAAAAACGCGCTACTGGCGAGCCATACATCATTCATCCCTTAGCCGTCGCAGAAATCTTGACCGAACTGGAGATGGATCAAGAAACCCTTTGTGCAGCTCTTTTGCATGACACCGTCGAAGATACCGGAATAACTAAAGATGAAATAGCCGAGCGCTTTGGCGAAGACGTGGCAAACATGGTGGATGGTGTAACTAAATTAGATAAAGTTTCCTTTCATTCCAAAGAGGAACTTCAGGCGGAAAATTTCCGTAAAATGTTTCTCGCCATGGCTAAAGACATCCGTGTTGTAATAATTAAACTTGCAGATCGTCTGCATAATATGCGCACGATGAAACATTTGCCACAAGAAAAGCAGAAAGTTAAAGCCCAAGAAACCTTGGACATCTATGCTCCTCTGGCGCATCGTTTAGGTATTTATAAGTGGAAATGGGAACTGGAAGATCTCTGTTTCCGTTATCTAAATACATCAGCTTACTACGAGTTGGTGGGATCCATTGCCCAGAGACGCTCTGAGCGCGAAACCTACCTCGATCAAGTTGTTGGGGAAATAAGTACAGTTTTAAAAAGGATAGGTATAGAAGCGGAGATCGAAGGTCGACCGAAACATTTCTATAGTATTTATAGGAAGATGATCCAAAAGGGTAAGACGATAGACGAGATCTACGACCTTTTCGCCTGCCGTATCATTGTCAATGACGTTGCCGACTGTTATGCCGTACTCGGTCATGTTCACGAGATGTATCATCCCATGCCAGGGCGGTTTAAAGATTATATTGCTACGCCGAAGCAGAATATGTATCAATCTCTGCATACCACAGTAATTGGACCTAGGGGTGTACCCTTTGAGGTACAGATTCGCACCTTTGAAATGCACCGGACTGCGGAGTTCGGTATTGCAGCTCACTATCGGTATAAGAGTAAGAGTGGCAAGAAGACTCAAGACATAGATTATGACCAAAAGTTATCTTGGTTGCGTCAATTGTTGGAGTGGCAGAATGATATGAAGGATGCCGATGAATACCTCGA
>JAAYOA010000156.1 GCA_012520525.1 Clostridiaceae bacterium
ATATATTAAATTTTCTCAAAAAGAAGCCGCTCCAGCCAGAGGTTACGGCAGCTGGAGCGACGATCGTGAGGATTACATAACAATATGTAAGTAATTTGAGCCCTTTCAACGTCATACAAGGGAATGTAATTCAGTGTATGAAACCGGTGTGTCAGTACTAGGAGAGAGAGCTATTTGTTTGTAACACCGAAACACTTGGGGCATTGGTTCCACTAATTCACAGAAAACCACATCCTATTTGTATTCGGGAACAACGACTGTGCGACCGCTATTCCCTTATCAATGCGCTTGTCACCACAACAAACATTCAAAATGCATTTAGTCAGATTCCGTCATGTAGGTCCCGGCCAGATCCACCGCTACTGGGATCCAATCAGCAACTATAAATCTATGTGCCGGCGACCTATATGTCGTTCGTTGGAGAGCTGTATTTTCGAAGTCCGTTCTGACATCGGCACTTCTGTCTAATCAGTGATCGAAGGACCATGGAGATGATCGAGAGATCACGATTTGATGGTGGTTAGCTTTTGCTAACTGATAGAAGTATATCAATTCGTTTAATTGACTGTCAACCCATTTTTCGTTCATTTTTTAATTTTTATAAAAATTGTGTTGGACGTACCTAATTTTGATTGTTTGCTGTGCAAATTGCCTAATTCATCAAAATTGCGATTTGTTTAAACACTTATTTGGGCAAATTCTTTCTGTAGATTACAATATACACATATTCTAAAAGTGGTTTATACACGACACTTTCTGGATTCAACAAGGAGTAATTTATGTCTCGCTATAATTATGCCGTCTTAATCGTAGCAACAGGTCAAGGCGCCGACCTTGAACAAATAATTCAAAAAAGAAAACTGCCAGCTTTACCTCCTCTCAGACGCCTTGTCACCTTGTTTCAACAGGCTGGTCTCAACAATATTTCTGTGGTTGCGCCGGAAAATTTAGCTGACACTGTAAAAAAGGACTTAAGTCGCATGGGTGTGCGCTTTTTGATCCCGTCATCGGAACAAGTAGGAGACGAACCCGATGCCTTTGCTTTAGAATGTTTTGGGTTAAAAGAATTTGAAGCAGATATCCAACGAATTTTTATCGCTACCGAAAACACACCTTTTTTTCGCTTGGAAACCGTGGAACAACTCATGCAGGCCAAACACCTCCCTGTAGTTCCTTCTTACGACGGCATTGGCGGTCATCCCCTTTTGATTGACGCTGTGCAGATCCCAAATATTGTCAATGCCGTTACAACTAAGGGCATGCAGGGCGCACTAGTCAATGCTAAAATTACCAAACATTATATCAATGTCGCCGATGAAGGCAGCATCATGTCACTCAGCAAAATCACTTCGGAAGAAGCCATTGTGCGACAACTTACCGTATCGTCCATCCGCCCAGCAACCAAACTTATGTTGGTATCGTCCCACGTTTTTTTCGGTCCTGGAGCAGCACAACTTCTGCGATTAATAGAAGAAACAGGCAGTGTGCGAGAGGCCAGCACACGCATGAATATTTCTTACTCTAAGGCTTGGAAAATTCTCAACACTATTCGCGAGCAGACTGGATTTGAAACTGTCTTCCGTCAACAAGGTGGCGTCAGCGGTGGCAGCGCCAAATTGACAGAAAAAGGGAAAGAACTTTTGACCCGCTATACCCAGTTTAGCGAACGGTGCAACAACGCTATAGAAACTATATTTAATGAGATATTCGAATGTGATTAGGTTGTCAATATTGTTATTAAGTTTTCACTATAATGATATGTTCCACTCATTTCCATAAAAACTTTATCTACTATGCTAAAATAGATTTCAATTTAATACATGAAAGGAATGGCGATCACGCCTCTAATATTATGCCTTTGAAAGAGAAAACTTGGTTGAATAATATTGTCGATCAGATGATCGAAAGCTATAGCATTCATCCCGACTTGATGGAGACAGATACGGTTTTTCTGCCGGAAAAAGATCAGATTGTGGAAATTACTCTAATTTTGCGAGATCTCTTATTTCCCGGTTATTTTTCCCATGAATCGGTAACACCCGAAAATGCACCTTACTACATAGGCAATCGGCTCACTAGGGTCAGGGAAATGCTCACCGAACAAGTAAAAAAGGTCCTTTGCCACGCCATTAGATCCAGTGATCGGAAGGATGCACCTCGCTGTAATATGGATCAACAGGAAAATGCGACACAGTTGGTCAAACAGTTCCTGAATCGCCTGCCTGATATCCAGGCCTTATTGACCACAGATGTTGAAGCAGCATTTAACGGTGATCCCGCGGCGGCAAACTATGTCGATGTCATTCTATCTTACCCAGGTGTCCTTGCCATAACTATTCACCGCATAGCGCACGAACTTTATCTGTTGCGAATACCTCTGCTGCCCCGCATGATGAGTGAATACGCCCACGGTCTCACGGGCATCGACATTCATCCAGGTGCGGAGATCGGCTCATATTTTTTTATCGACCACGGTACTGGGGTTGTCATCGGCGAGACGACGGTCATCGGTCACCACGTCAAGATCTATCAAGGTGTCACACTTGGCGCGCTTTCTACTCGGGCGGGACAGAAACTGCGCCACAAAAAACGTCACCCCACCCTAGGCGATCACGTCACTGTCTACGGCGGTGCGACAATTCTCGGTGGCGAAACGGTAATTGGAAGCAACGTGACGATTGGCGGAAACGTGTTTATTACCCACTCGGTCAACCACTCCACAAAGGTCATGATGAAAGAACCCGACTTGGAATTTGATTAATTAATAAATGGATTTACGATAATTAATCACCCCTGTTAAAATATTTGAAACGGCACAAGGCACCTTTCCAGGTGCCTTGTTGCTTATAAATTATTTGCAGTAAATGCAATGAATTAGTAATTGTCGATCATTTATTTTATGATTTAACAAATTTTGCGGCAGCTTCCTTTAATTTTTCCACCTCCGCATCGTCCGGACCTTCATACTGAATGATGGCATCAAAGACATTGGCACCATCGTCTTCACACTGCTTCCGCCAAGTCTCCATCCATTCTCCGTCAGCCCAGGAATATGAACCAAAGAGCAATACTTTTTTGCCGCCTAACTGGTTCTCAATTGATTCAAACCAAGGGGCAAACTCCGCTTCTTCAAGTTCCTCAGCACCCATAGCGGGGCAACCGAGCAGAAGATAATCAATTGCTTCTACCGTAGAAGGAGCATCGGCGACATTTAACAATTCGACATCAGCGCCTCCATCTTTTGCACCTGCAGCTAATGCTTCAGCCATCACTTCGGTATTACCTGTTCCAGTCCAGAAAATAACACATGCTTTGCTCATAATAAAACCCACTTTCTTTTATTGTTCAAATCCATCTCTTAAGCAGAGACGTCTGTCGATAAACTCAACTGCCTTACGGCTTCCGTTAAACACAAGCCCGTCTTTAGACTTTCTAAAATGGAGTTGCTGGCTTCGCGAAAACGCTTGAACTGCTGAATAGCGCCTTCCACATCGCCATAGACTTTCCAATACCCACAAAGTTTGCAGCCTTTACCTTCGTTTTCAATGAAACCCACAACATCCTCTAAGGCGTACGCCAAAAAAATGCCTATTTCATGGGGAAAATCACTGTAGTTTTTCATACGCAGTTGCAGAAGGGCGAGACATTGATCGAGATTGTATTCAAGGGGGTAGCCGTATTCATATAGAAACTGTCTGCGATCGGGGTCTGCAAATAAGTTTTCCATATCGACGACATTGTAAACTAAAAGCAGAATTTTTCCCCGGAATCGACGCAAGGGATAATACCGCAAGTCTTTGTTTTTTAATTCGGCCAGGGCGTCTTGTACCGCCTGTTGCCAATTATCAAAACGAACTTCTTCGATCGAAAAAAGATTTGCCGATTTTAGTCCAGCAATCACGGGTGAACCGTGGGCGGCCAAAATCCAATCAATTTTTTCTTTGTCACTCATGGCTGCCTCCTTTCTCAACCAGTTAGCTTAAGCTAACAACCAAGATAATAGCATATAGCTCTTTGGTTAGCAATAGTTAACGGCGTAATTTATAAAATTAATTTAGTTAATTAATCTATTTATGATTTAAAATTTTTGATTAAAAGATAAAAAATCCCCCTGAGACCTTTGTCTCAGGGGGTGGTGCGGATGACAGGACTTGAACCTGCACGGAGTTACCCACCAGAACCTAAATCTGGCGTGTCTGCCAATTCCACCACATCCGCATATTATGAATATTGAAAAGGCGAATACCATTATACCGGACTCTTGAGATTTCTACAATCACCGTTTTAGAAAAATTAGAAACCTTGGCAAATCGCTCTTTTTAACTTCATAATAACGCAAAAATTAATCATCTAACTTAAGCACACTCATGAAGGCTTCTTGAGGTACTTCGACTGAACCTACTTGCCGCATCCTCTTCTTGCCTTCCTTTTGTTTCTCAAGCAATTTCTTCTTACGGGAAATATCACCGCCGTAACACTTGGCAATGACATCCTTGCGATAGGCACGAACGGTCTCGCGGGCAATAATCTTGCCACCGATAGCGGCCTGAATCGGCACTTCAAATTGCTGTCTAGGTATATGCTCCTTGAGTTTCTCTGCCATGCGGCGCCCCCGAGCATACGCCTTGTTGGCATGAACAATAAATGAAAGGGCGTCCACAACCTCGCCGTTTAACATCATGTCCAGCTTGACCAGTTTGGAACGCTGATACCCTTTAAACTCATAGTCCAATGAAGCAAAGCCACGGCTGCGAGATTTTAAAGCATCGAAAAAATTATAGATGATCTCGTTCAGCGGCATATCGTAACGCAACGAAATCCTATTTTCATCCAAGTAAACCATGTCTGTGTAGACGCCACGGCGTTCTTGACATAATTCCATAATATTACCGACGTATTCCTGAGGGGTTAAAATTTCGGCACTGACAATAGGCTCTTCAAGGTATTCAACTTTGGCAGCTTCAGGCATATTCGTGGGATTATCCAAAGAAATAACCTCGCCATTCGTGAGATGCATTTTATAGACCACCGACGGAGCCGTAGAAATCAATTCCATATCAAACTCTCGCTCCAGACGCTCTTGAATGATTTCATAATGGAGCAAACCCAAAAAGCCGCACCGGAAACCAAAACC
The DNA here is from genome assembly GCA_012520525.1 of Clostridiaceae bacterium. Classification (GTDB taxonomy): domain Bacteria; phylum Bacillota; class Clostridia; order Saccharofermentanales; family Fastidiosipilaceae; genus JAAYOA01. The sequence goes on from JAAYOA010000156.1 coordinate 5,135, forward strand.
TAGAGCCATCGAAGTTTCTGGTTCATAAGTCAAAGCAG
>JAAYOA010000157.1 GCA_012520525.1 Clostridiaceae bacterium
AGGTGTTCTATTTAAATACGCGAGCCTTCTGTGATAGAGATAATTATTAACTCTGTGGGAAAAATTTTCTCTTCCAGGTAGAGTGATTATACCTACGGGACCGACAGGGTCCATGAGGTTATCACCATATTGATCATAGATGTAGTAGTTGCTGTCACTGTAGTAATTAATTTCTTCGAGTAGATCCAACTCGCCCGGAGCCGGAGTCACAGTATCTAAAGAAGACGAGTTAAAGTGGCTATCCGATTCGTTAGCAACACGATCATTCATATTCTTCTCCCATAACAACCTGTAGTTCTGTTCGAATGCCAATACATAGGTGGTCAAACATTTTGATTTAAAACCTTAAACATGATTAGCTAATTTCTATTATATAATGAATTCTAACATTAAATGATGTTTTTCGATAAAGTAATGTTTTGAATTAAGATAAAGTAATATTAAATGGATTATATGTTTACAACTTAACGAACAAAGAAATTGAGGATTTTATGCCGCAAGAGATTAACTTTAACAATGTAGAATACAAAGGTCTTGCAACGAATGTAAATCAAGCGCCCCAGACGGGATTGCCGGAAATTGTTTTAGCTGGACGTTCTAATGTAGGGAAGTCCAGTCTTGTCAATGGATTGTGTCAACGCAAGAATATCGCTCGCATCAGTCAAACTCCAGGAAAAACGCAAGCAGTTCTATACTTCTTAATTGATCATCAATTTTATCTGACAGATCTGCCAGGCTATGGCTATGCCCGTACTTCTAAACAAAGTAAATCTAAATTTTCTAATCTTGTAGATAATTATTTAACTGCTGACCGACCGATCAAAGGCGTTCTGCATTTGCTGGACATTCGTCACAAGCCTTCCGCAGATGACAGGATTATGAATCATTGGCTAACAGAGCAGGGAATTCCATATATTATAGTGTTGACCAAAGCGGATAAATTAAGTCGCGCCCAAATGCATGTCAAAAAAATGGACATTTTGCGCGAACTGGGCTTGCCCCAAGATTTAGAGGTGGCGATGGTATCCAATACAAAGAAGACGGGTTATGAATTGTTAAAAGAACAAATTGGCATTTTACTTGAACTGTGATCATTAGAAATGGTACTCGATTAATTTTTTAGGATAAAATTTATAAATCGGAAAAGAACTAGATGGGAAGAGAACTGGAGTTGACCAATTCGGTTGACCGATTTGCGAACTAAGGACAGACAATTTGTCTGTCCTTTACTGTTTTTGTAGAAAATATGTGCTGTTTTTATAGCCCTCAGGATTGATAATTATAGCAGAAGATAGGTGATCGTTTGCGGTAGGAGGTCAAGTATCATGAAGGATTCGGTCATACGTTCTAGGCGTGTTGAGACCTGGTCTGCTTGGTATGAACGTCTTTTGTTGCGGCCGATTTGGGTACCTTTCTTTTGCGGTCTTTTCGTTATCATACTGGTTTGGTGGAGTAGAGATAATCCTTTGGCAGCTGGTCTCGGGGTTGTATTAGTAGGTGCATTATTATTGTGGATCAGTTTTAAACGTGGATGTGATCATCTGTTCTTTGGAGCGTTAGGTTGGTTAGGTCTCGGACTGGTCAGCGTGATTTTGTTGGGCAAAGCAGCGTTTTATATACAAGATGAACCTAGGGAAATGAAAGGGGAGATAATTGGATTTTTAGACAGAGAAGCCAGAGAGCAGGTTGTGATCGGACAAACCGATTGTCATCGCTCCATTGTGGTAGATTGCCACCGTGGAACAAGGTTACTTTTGAAAACCAAGAAAGGCATAAATTGTCGGATCGGTGACACCGTAGTTTTTACATCAAACCTAATAGAACCGGATAAATCACGTAATCCCGGAGGTTTTGCAGTTGATCGTTGGTTGGCTGGAGAAAAAATATTTTTACAAACTGATCGAATGTTGAGCGAGGATGTCACTGTTTTCACAAACCAGTCCCGACTGAACATCAAGAGACAGTTGCGGTCGTTGCGATTATTGTTGTCTAAACAATTGATCCACTGGCTTGGACCAGACGACGGAGGTCTTTTAAGTGGAATGCTATTGGGGGTTAAAGATGTCATTGCCGAAGCAGATGCGGAATTATTCAAACAATCAGGTATTGCCCATTTGCTCGTCGTTTCAGGTGGACATACGCATATTGCTGTCGATGTATTTTTGTTGATTTTTGCATTAGTTGGTGGTAGACGCACGGTCAAGTTGATTGGCAAAGGTATAGTTCTTTGTTGTTTTGGTTTTCTAACTGGGTGGGGAGTTGGCGCAACCCGGGCCATATTAATGCAGCTTTTAAGTGTGCTTGCCAGTTTTCTACGCCGCCGAGGAGATCCCTTAAATTGCCTGTTAACGACCTGTTTGTTGATGATGTTTTTCAATCCATTTGTCGTCCTACAAAATGGTTTTTGGTTGTCTACCACAGTGTCTGGCACTTTAGTGGTAGGACATCCGATTTTAGTAAAGCGTTTTGAAGAATCTATTATTAGTAAGCTATCCTTGTTGCGGCGGATCATACCACCCTTTTTAGCGGCCAGCATCGCAGCCTTTGTAAGTTTGCCCCTGTCTCTTAAACTGCAGAAAGAGTTTTCTCTGTTGCTCATTCCCCTTAATGTTGTGGCTTTGCCCCTGGCAGCAATTATTCTGTCTGCGGGAATGATTTTATTAATTTGTGGATGGTCATCTTGGTTGAGACCTCTTGTTGCCGTCCCACTCGGAACTGCCTGTCGATTACTGCGAACTGGTGCAAAATGGGCAACTAAGGATATTTTTATCGTTATTTTACCTCAACTATTGTTTGGAGGGTTTGTTATATGTTCTTTTTTTATTATTTGGTATTTAACTACGAAAGGCGATCTTTTTAAAAGAGGGTGTTTGATTTTTAGCAGTATTTTAGTGTTCACTGCAGTAAGTTATTATGTTTATCCGCGTCCAATCATACAACTGTGGTTTTTTGATGTCGGTCAAGGCGATGCTATGCTGCTTCAATATAGAAACAAGATGATTTTAATTGATAGTGGCACATCTTGGGCGGGAGAATTTCAGATTGAACCAGCACTTCGTGCTCTCAATGTTAGACAGATTGATTTGGCCATATGCACTCATTTAGACCAGGATCACGCCGGCGGTATGATCTATTTAACACAAAAGGGTTATATCACTCACATCATTGCGCCACCAAGGGAAATTATTGAAAATAAATTACCGGACTTGGCCACAGTAATGGCTGACACTGACGTAAATCATAGTGTCATTTTTAGAAATAATACCATTATTTTGACCGATCAAACCGACCGAGCAAGCTCTGTTTCGCCAGTTGATCAAAGTTGTAAGTTATGGGGAGATTCAGATGTAAAATTGACGTGTTTACACCCAAGTGAGTATACAGACGGAGGGAATGGAGATAGTTTGGTAATGCATATGACTTGGGGTGACTTTGATTTACTGATAACAGGTGATATTGGTCACGAAACGGAAAAACAATTACTTGATGATTTAATTCAAAGGGACAGAGAATGGGAAATATTGTGGGTAAGTCATCATGGATCAAAATATAGTTCGTGTGCAGAATTTATTGCCACCGTCTCACCCAAATGCAGCGTCATTCAAGTAGGTCGATTTAATAATTATGGTCATCCGGCAGACGTTGTTATTGATCACTTAATGAAGGAAGGGTCGGTCATTCACCGAACCGATTATGATGGATGTATTGAAATAAAAGTGTTTCCAGAGAAATATATGGTCGTTCCATGGTGTCATAAGGAGCAGAGGAGAATTTATCCAATTTTTTATAAATAAAAATATACAAAATCCCCCTTATGGATGAAGTAAAAGCATTTCATTTTTAGAGATAATTAAACCCGTGAATTAAGAGCAATATATTGGCTGGCGTGTTAAACTGAGTTGCGACAGACATTTTGGAGGTAAATAGTTGATGGCCAGAAAATCAAGTGCAAAAAGTGATTATATGCCTTTAACAAAGGCTATTTCCGGAGGGGATATTAAACCATTATATATCTTGACAGGAGAAGATTCATGGCTGTTAGAAGACTTGGTGCGCAGGCTTAAGAAGATCGTCCTAGCACCTGGTGCAGAAATGGTCGACTTAATGACGATCGACTGTGAAGGCAAGTCACAGAAACTACCTTTAGAACAATTATTTTTCGATCGCGACACGCCACCTTTTATTTCGTCAAAGCGATTGATTATCATTCGCCGCAGTGGCAGTTTTGTTGTTGGAGGATTAGACGAAAAGAGACGCGATCGTTTTATTGAACTTTTATCTAATATTCCTGATTCCACTTGTATGGTTTTTATTGAAGACAAAGTCGACCGTCGTCTGTCTAAGCTGATTAAGGCGGTTGAGAAAATTGGTGTTTACGGTCAGATCCTACATGAACAGCCTCCTGTGTTAGGAAGATGGATAAGACATTCACTAGAACAATATAAAATTTTGATCGAACCCAGTGCGATAGAGAATCTGATAGATCGCTGTGATTCAGATATGCGACAGATACAGCAAGAATTAAAAAAAATTCGTCACTATTGCGAGGGTGCAGGACATACTCGTGTCGATCTTGACTTGCTAGACGAAATTTGTATTCCTGATACTCGAGGCACTATTTTCAATATTACCGATGCAATTTCAGTAGGTAACACTGATCGCGCTTTAGAACTCTTACACGTGTTATTAGGACGGCGCGAGCCCGTACAGGTGATTCTATTTATGTTGGCTAGGCATTTTAAACAATTAATCTACGCCTTAGAAGCGAGGTCTGAACAACAGCTCACTTCAGCTATAGGGGTACAACCATTTGTGGCAAGGCGTCTTATGCGTCAGTGCAGGCGATTTAGTCTACATGATCTAGAAAAACTTTACGCGACTTGTTTTGAGACAGATCTTGCGATAAAAACAAGTCTTATACAGGAAAGAGACGCTTTAGAAATAATTCTAGTACAGGCAGGTCAGGCGGCACAGTCGCGTTGACTGTAGGAATGTGGCACGATTATAATATTCACTATCTATGTGTATAGAAATGATCTTTATCAATGTTGTTAAAAGTTCGTTATAATATAGAGGTTTTATTGAAGATCTAAAATTAATTTAGGGAGGATACAATGGCAAAGATTCAGATGAAAACTCCATTGGTTGAGATGGATGGCGATGAAATGACGCGAATCGTCTGGCAGCAGATTAAAGAGATCGTTATCGAACCATTTGTTGACTTAAAGACAGAGTATTTTGATTTAGGGTTAAAGCACAGAGATGAGACTAATGATCAAGTAACAGTTGATGCTGCCGAAAGAACCAAAGAACTCGGTGTAGCAGTTAAGTGTGCTACTATCACGCCAAACGCTGCCCGTATGGAGGAATATGACCTGAAAGAAATGTGGAAAAGTCCTAATGGCACACTGCGAGCCATCCTCGACGGCACAGTTTTTCGTACCCCTATTATGGTAAATTGTATCCGTCCCTATGTGACAGCGTGGAAAGAGCCGATTACTATGGCACGTCATGCTTATGGTGACATTTATAGAAATGTTGAAATGAAAGTGGAAGCTGGCGATGTGGCAGAATTGGTCGTAACAGCGGCAGATGGCACTGAACGACGTGAAAGAATACATAATTTTGACGGAGCAGGCATCGTCCAAGGCGTACACAACACTGACGTCTCCATTGAAGCCTTTGCCAGAGCTTGTTTCAATTATGGTTTAGAAATGCATCAAGATGTGTGGTTTGCAACAAAAGATACGATTTCCAAGACATATGATCATCACTTTAAAGATATCTTTGAAAAAATATTTGTAGAAGAATACCAAGAGGCGTATAAAAAAGCTGGTCTTACCTATTTCTATACGTTAATCGATGATGCGGTAGCAAGGGTTATGCGCTCTGAAGGTGGCTTTATTTGGGCTGCTAAAAATTATGACGGTGATGTGATGTCAGATATGATTGCATCTGCCAACGGTAGTTTAGCCATGATGACATCGGTCCTAGTTTCACCTAGTGGCGCTTATGAGTATGAAGCTGCTCACGGCACTGTCACCCGACATTATTATCGCTATTTGGAGGGCGAGAAGACATCTACGAATCCCATGGCGACATTATTCGCTTGGACTGGAGCGCTTGCCAAACGAGGTGAATTAGACGGTCTCGATGATCTTATACAATTTGCAAAATCAGTTGAAAAAGCTGCCCTTGAAGTGATTGAAAGTGGTTTTATGACCGGTGATTTAGTAGGTCTTTGTGAACTTGATGATGTTCACAAGTTGGACACGACCGAATTTTTACATAAAGTAGTCGAATTTATAGAAAAGTAAGACTTAATTATTATATATAATAAATTTTTACTATTTTTATAGATATTTTAGATTATAAAAAGATTTGAGGAGTTCATATGAGTTATTTTTCCGAATGGAATCGTCGCGTTGAAGACACGACGGACCAGGGTGCATACAATGTTTTTGTGCAAGAGTATTACGACCTTGAGAGCAACGCTTATCGAATGATCTTGGAAAACTATCCAGAGGCAGAGTGGAGTGGTACTGCTAAAGACCTAGCTGACCGTCTCAAATTCAAAAATAATATGATTATTTTTCTAGGGTTTTTGGAAGGCATTAATCCAAGCTTAAAAGAAAGTATCAACTTGGATGAAGTTACCGACGATACCGAGTTAAATCTAGATATCGATTTTGAAACACTTTATTATAAAATGCACGAAGCGAAGGCTAAGTGGTTGTTTGATATGGATGCGTGGGATCATGTCCTGCCGACAGAGCGTCGGGAAGAGATTGCCAAACAATATCGCATAGATAATATTGCAGTCAGTAATAAAGTGGGCAGAAATGAACCTTGTCCATGTGGCAGCGGAAAAAAATATAAAAAGTGTTGTGGTGCGAAAAGTGGTCAAAAGGGAGGGGACAGATGAACTTAGATATTGTTGACATAAGAGATATCTTTGGTAATCCCCAAAAGTATGAAAATGAAGAAGTGACCCTGGTAGGTTGGGTGAGAACCAATCGAGATCAAAAGAGTTTCGGATTTATTGCTCTCAATGACGGTTCATGTTTTGATAATATACAGGTCGTTTATGCAGCCGATACGTTGGATAATTTCTCGGAAATTGCCCACATTGGTACCGGTGCAGCTTTAATTGTCAAAGGTATTTTAATATTGACTCCCCAAGCGAAGCAGGCATTTGAGGTGCAAGCCACCCAAGTTAAAGTTGAGGGTGCCTGTCCACCAGAATATCCTCTCCAACCCAAACGGCATACCCCGGAATTCTTGCGCACAATTGCCCATTTGAGACCTAGAGCAAATTTATTTAATGCTGTGTTTAGAGTGCGTTCCGAGGAAGCGGCAGCGATCCATCAATATTTTCGTGAGCGTGGATTTGTCTATGTTCATTCGCCTATCATTACAGCGAGCGACGCTGAAGGTGCGGGAGAGATGTTCCATGTCACTAACTTTAACTTGGCAGATGTTCCTCTGAATGAAGATGGTGAAGTGGACTTTAGTCAAGATTTTTTTGGTAAACATACCAATTTGACAGTTAGCGGTCAGTTGAATGCGGAGGCCTATGCCCAAGCTTATCGCAAAGTGTATACGTTTGGACCGACATTTAGAGCTGAAAATTCTAATACACCGAGACATGCTGCTGAATTTTGGATGATCGAACCCGAGGTGGCTTTTGCCGATCTCGATGACCTCATGGAATTGGCAGAGGGTATGTTGAAGTATGCCATTCGTCATTGTCTGGAACACTGTGGACAAGAAATGACTTTCTTTAATAAATTTGTGGACAAAGGACTGTTAGAACGTTTAGAACGCGTGGCGTCCGCTGATTTTGAGCGTATAACATACAGTGAAGCCATTGAAATTTTAGAGCCGGTTAACGATCGCTTTGACTATAAAGTGAGTTGGGGTGTTGATCTGCAGACCGAGCACGAACGCTATCTTACCGAGAAACATTTTTCACAACCGGTTTTTGTTACAAATTATCCGCAAGCAATTAAAGCGTTTTATATGCGTCAAAATGATGGTGAGGCACCAGATCGACAGACAGTAGCGGCTATGGATTGTCTTGTTCCCGG
>JAAYOA010000158.1 GCA_012520525.1 Clostridiaceae bacterium
AATCACGATGTGAAAGCAGTTGAGTATTTCATCAAAGACCAGTTTGACAAATTGGATTTGTCTACCTTTAAAGAATTTGTGCACTTCGGATTAACATCGCAAGACATTAATAATACTGCCGTTCCCATGTCAATTAGGGATGCCATGCAGCAAGTTTATTATCCTGAAACGGCCAAGTTAATACGCACGTTGGAATACCTGGCTGATGAGTGGAGGGATGTTTCCATGTTGGCAAAAACACACGGACAACCGGCTTCTCCAACAAGACTTGGCAAAGAAATCATGGTGTATGTACATCGTTTGAATGAGCAAATGGCTTTACTGAAAAGCGTTCCCCATGCTGCAAAATTCGGAGGCGCTACCGGTAATTTTAATGCTCACGTGGTAGCTTATCCAACCATCAATTGGAAGAAATTCGGGAATGAATTTGTTACAGACAGATTGGGTTTGGTGCGTGAAAAGTGGACTACTCAAATTTCAAACTACGACCATTTGGCGGCACAATTAGATGGGATTAAACGCATCAATACCATCCTCATTGATTTATGCCGCGACATATGGACCTATATTTCGATGGAATATTTCAAGCAAAAAATCAAAGAGGGAGAAGTTGGTTCTTCTGCCATGCCGCATAAGGTAAATCCCATCGACTTTGAAAACGCAGAAGGTAATTTAGGTATGGCAAATGCCGTTTATGAATTTTTAGCCAATAAATTGCCCATTTCGCGTTTGCAACGTGACTTAACCGACAGTACAGTACTCCGCAATATCGGAGTGCCTTTTTCACACACCCTGATTGCTTCCCAAAGCATCATGAAAGGCCTGGATAAGTTATTACTCAATGAAGTGGCTATCTATAAGGATTTGGACAGGAATTGGGCTGTGGTGGCAGAAGCCATTCAAACCATTTTGCGCCGTGAATCTTATCCTGAGCCTTATGAAAGTCTGAAAGCACTGACCCGCACCAATGAAGCTATTACTGCTCAAACTGTCAAGGACTTTATTGAAACTTTGGACGTAGAAGAAACAGTAAAAGAAGAACTGAGGAGAATTACACCAAGGAATTATACGGGCATTTAACGTGTTGATGTTATGTTAGATATAATCTCTTTATTCAAACGATTTCTCCCTCCCTACAAAAAATACATTGCGGGCAGCTTGTTGTTCAATTTATTGGCGACTATTTTCAGCTTATTTTCTTTTGCTGCCATCATACCGGTTTTGCAAATTCTTTTCAACTTAAAAAAACCGGATGTTGTCTATATGCCCTGGACATGGGGCGACACGCTGTCGGATTTAGTTGTGGCTTTTAAAAACAATTTCTCTTATTGGCTGACTACCACCATCACTTCTATCGGACCGGGACTCACCCTATTATACATAGGTCTGTTCTTAATTGTGCTAACTGCCCTGAAAACCGGCTCAACTTACTTGGGATTACGTATGGTTATCCCTATGCGCACAGGGGTAGTCAGAGATATTAGGAATAAACTGTACAAAAAAATCGTTTCTCTACCCATAGGATATTTTACGGAAGAAAGAAAGGGTGACATCATGTCGCGAATGTCCTCTGATGTGACTGAAGTAGAACAATCCATTTTAAATGCCGTAGATATGATTTTCAAAAACCCGATGATGATAGTCATTTATCTGGGAGTGATGTTTATAATGA
>JAAYOA010000159.1 GCA_012520525.1 Clostridiaceae bacterium
AACATACCATGTGGTGGTGACTAACCCGCCTTATATGGGTGCAAGTAATATGGGATCAAAGCTTTCTTCTTATGTTAAGAAAAATTATCCGAATAGCAAGTCTGATATGTTTGCGGTGCTTATTGAACGATGTGCTGCAATGACGAAAGCAAATTATTTCCAAGCTATGATTACACAACACGTTTGGATGTTTTTAAAAAGTTATGAAAAATTACGTGCAAATATTTTATTTTTAGATATTGTTAACATGGCACATCTGGGAGCAAGAGCTTTCGAAGAGATCGGTGGAGAAGTTGTTCAGACGACGAGTTTTGTACTAAGAAAGAGTCGTATTTCTAATTATCAAGGAGTGTATCGCCGCCTTATTGATTCTAAGTCTCATGATGCTAAAGAGCAAATGTTTATTTCTGGTGAGAATGAATTTGTGACTAATCAAGACAATTACTCTAAAATTTCCGGGTCGCCTATTGCATATTGGGCTAACGATAAGATTTTTGAAGCGTTTTCAAACGGGGATAGTATTGACAAAATCAGTGATTTTACCGGTTCACAAAATATTACTGGAAATAATAATTTGTTTTTGCGATCTATATGGGAAATAAATAAAACTGATATTCACAAGAAAGGACGTTGGGTCTTTTATGCAAAAGGTGGAGATTTCAGGCGTTGGTATGGTCATATTTTATTGGCAATAGATGTCAGTCCATCGGCAATTAATTATTACAAAACAAATCCCAATTCTAATTATTTAAAACATAAGTATTGGTTCACTGAAGGCATTACTTATACCGCTGTAACTTCGCTGGGAACTGGATTTAGATACTTTCCTGCCATCGGTGGTTTTGATAAAGGCGGACCAACTATATGTTATGTACAGCATTTTGATTATGTTTTAGGTTTTTTAAATACAAAAATAGTTACATACCTATTGAATGTTTTAAATCCAACCCTCAACATCCAAGTACGAGATGTCAAAGCACTACCATTTTATTTTGAGAAAAGCATGGAAAAAATAGTTGGTCAAATTGTTGGTGACAATGTGCGTATTTCCCGCACCGACTGGAATGCCTTTGAGACCTCCTGGGACTTCCAGCGACATCCCCTCGTTCGTCCGGTTGACACCATTGCTGAAGCTTTCCGTCAATGGCAAGATGAGTGTGAAGATCGCTTTACTCAATTAAAAGCCAACGAAGAAGAACTCAATCGCATCTTTATTGATATTTATGGTTTAGAGAATGAACTCACTCCTGAAGTAGATGATAAGGAAGTTACCGTTGCCCGTGTCTACGATACAAAAGATGACGTCCCTGACTCAATGAAAGGAAACTTATATGTCCGTACCAAAGAGGACGATATCAAGTCATTTATATCCTACGCTGTGGGCTGTATGTTCGGTCGGTTTTCCTTAGATTGGGACGGTCTCGTCTATGCCGGAGGCGATTGGGATGAATCCAAATATCAGACTTTTATCCCCAGTCCGGACAACTGTATCCTCATCACAGAAGAAGCTTACTTCGAGGATGACATCGTTGCTCGCTTTATTGACTTTGTCCGAGTTGTTTTTGGCAATGATACACTGGAAAAGAATCTGGATTTTATCGCTGATGCTCTGGGAAGAAAGGGCAACAGCAGCAGAGAGATCATTCGCAGATATTTCCTAAAAGACTTCTACAAAGATCACGTCAAGACTTATCAGAAGCGCCCGATTTACTGGCTCTTTGACAGTGGCAGACAGGATGGTTTCAAAGCGTTGGTCTATATCCATCGATGGAATGCAGATACCACTGGCAATATTCGGGTTAGTCATCTCCATCGAGTTCAACGGATTTACGAAAGTGAATTGAAGCGCCTGGACGATATCGTCGCCAACAGCGAACATAATCGGGATAAAAGATATGCCGAGAAACAGAAAAATAAATTAATCAAGCAGATCAAAGAGACCAGGGAATATGATGAAAAGATAGCCCACTTAGCCAATGCAAGAATTGACATTGATTTGGACGACGGTGTGAGAGTTAATCACGCCAAAGTTCAGACTTCTGCCACGGTAAAGAATATAAAGATATTGGCTAATATTTGAAGCAATTTAAATGATAGAGATTCGGAGCCACAATGAATAAGTCAGCCATTGAACAATTTGCCATCTGGGCACGGAA
>JAAYOA010000160.1 GCA_012520525.1 Clostridiaceae bacterium
GTGGAGAATACCTGACTCCAAAGTAGCTAGAACTCACAAATGACCATGTTGCAGATTCTTTGAATTGAAGTTGCTTCGCTCTTACAGGAGCACCATTATAATCCATTGGAATGCCATGGAATTTATGGATATCCTGTCCAAGCTTATACCAATTAACAACCAATTCTTGATTACCATACCATTTTCGAAATCCTCCTCCTTTATTATATGGAAACCATTTCTTTTTTGAAGCGATAGACTGTTCAGGGCTTGTAGCAGAAAAACAAATATCTCTTTTGTCTACTTCATACCAATATCTAAGAAATAAATTATTGTTCGTTGTAGCTAGTCCTTGACGCACATCAACAACCTTTTCCATCAGTTGACCTTGTTTGTATGCCTCAAAAATAGCAGGAGAAGCCCAATAGGCCAGAGGCGCGCCGGGTATGTCAGCAAAGTTGTCTTGTGCTGTCACAAAACGATTCTTCCCTGCTAGGAACATAGCTTCTTTGCCCTTCTGTGTCGTCCCTTCGACTAAACGGCAATAGACGCCTTTGTAATGTTTTAAATAGGTGTTTCGAACGACAAAACTCGTTGTTTGGACGACAGCTCCGCCAATTTCTTCAAATGCCTTAGTGCCTAGATGAACCATGTTGACCAAATCTCTGCTCAACATGACCTTGCGCAGACGCTCATAACTCTTCAAAAACATCCAGGCATGCTGGGTAATCATGGCCTGGTATCCGTCGTCTCGCACCATCTCGGCACAGCGCTGAATAAAAACCGCAAATAAATCATACCGCGAATCCAGATAATTCTTTTTTACATAATCGTAGAGTTTAGGTCCCATATTGTTACTACCAATATAGGGTGGATTAGTGATCACACAGTCATAGAGGTTAGCCATCACTTCAGCCTGATTTATAAGAGGTACAACATCATCTTTTACCACTGTAGAGTAAAGGCTAGGTAATTCATCTATGATCTCATTTAATCTGTCCTTAATTTTTGAAAAATTAACTGGTCTAACAGAAATTATGCTGCCGTATTCCGTCGCTTCCGATAAATCTTCTTTTATAGACGCTACATCAGCTTTTAGCTCTGCAGCACCATCACAAATCAAATCAACGAGATCTGTTGTCAAAATATCAGCATCTCTGATGGCAAAAAGATTGGGATGAAGATCTGCTTTAAAAATATTGCGATTATACGCTCTGGCCTTCATTATGACTGCAAAATAGGCCAGTTGAAAGGCTCTCTGGTCAATGTCCAACCCATAGAGATTTTTGTTGACAATGTAGATGGCTGCTTCTTTCTGTGAATAACCGCAACTCTGATAAATATCCATCATCACATCAAAAGCATAAACCAAAATATGACCACTGCCCATGCAGGGATCAATTATTTTAATAGCTTCTGGATTGGCAACGGACCGACTGGCTCTTCGATCTGTCAATGCAACAGTTACAGCCTCAGTTTGCGGCGCTTCATCTATGTAATATCGCCAGCCTGATCGCAGGCTAGAATCGGGATGTCCTTCCAGCCAAAGTCGACCAAGGGCATTTTCCACCATATATTTAACCACCCAATTAGGCGTAAATAGTTGTGTCGCAGCAGGCACCTTGTTCCGTGTAATTTTAATATTCTTCTTTAAGTCCGAATAGACAAGATCTTTAAGTTCGGAATTATAATATTGATAAAACCATCCGACAATCTCAATCTGACCTCCTCTTGCAACATCAAAATTGGTCTCATCGATGTCGTGGACTAAGCGCTGAACAAGCCCGTCTGGGTCAGTATAAGACAGGGGCAGTAATAATTCGGTGTAGTCAGACAAAGGTTCAAATAGCAGTGGCAAGATATTGTGCAGTTGGTTGCATTGTTTGATAAATAAAAGACGAAATAATTCATCCATCTTATTAGCCGTCTGTAGCCCTTTGATCTGTTCTTTCTCCTCTTCACTAAATGTAAAATCCCAGTCATATGGGTGGGTGACAAGGTCAGGCTCAATCTTACCGGGTACATCCGAAGACAATACCCGCATTCGAGACGGCAGGTAACCATTAACCTCCATAAAGCGGATCGCAATCAAGCGATTAAACCAAGTATAAGCAACCTCTTCCATAACTTCCTTAAAAGCCACAGAAAAGTCTACAGACCTTGCTCGCCTACTGATCTCGTTGACAAAAGCACGGCGTTGACTTATTTCTTTGCCCCGCAGTTCCGTATATTGATAAGTACCGATGTCAAATAGCTGTATATCTTTTGTCGATTCACTTATAGGTTCACTTAAACCGGTCTCTGTTACACCGAGTAACCCTGCTTTGTACGTAATATCACGGATCAACTTTTTTCTTGCCCAAACGGCAAATTTTTCAACTGCTGTCTTATCCATATATCCTTCTCAATCTCTAGTCCTCCCACTGGTCATCGAATAAACACAAGTTATTAAACAACCATCAGCCAAATGAACGAGTTGACCCTTGATGACAGTCTATTCTGGCAATTGGAGAAGGACAATTTTCATTTACTTTTAATTAAAACTCCACATTTAAAATGACATCTTCTTGAAGTTTTTTCTTCAACTCATCCCTAAGTGATGCCAAATACTTTTCAATATCATTTTCATTTTCCAGCTGCCACGTCTTTTCTGGCAAAATACTCTTGATGCTGATCACCTGAATTTGCTTTGACAGTTGAGGAATTAATTCTTGATCTTGTGGTGTTTGGTTTCCACGTTTGAGTTCAGCAATTTGCTTTTTATTTACCTCGAGGTTTTTGATTTCGTTTAAGAAAAATACTTTCCTATCGTCGGCTGCCCGCTCTAGTCCGTAAAGCTCTGATAAACTATTCGTATGGGCGGCACGAGAATCAAGTTCAGAAAATGTTTGGTGGACACGTTTAATCATTTCATCTTTAAATGATTTATTTTCCAACTCGCCTAAGACGCGAAGCTTTGCACCCTCAATAGCCTCCCGAATAGGCTTGGCCTTCTGTTCCAACAATTCAGTAAATTGTTCGCGCAATTTTATAGTTAAAGTTTTAAGCACATGAATGTTGCCGTAAGGCGCACTCATACCAAGGATTTCATTGATCTCAGATGCGATCTGATTAATATCTTTATCCATAATTAAAGACTTGCTGTTATCGATAATATCCATGAATCGCACAGCATCATCAAAAATATTCTTTTGCTCTCCTGCAAAGAAAGATTCAACATATTGCAGTTCTTCTTCCTGATCTAGAAATTCATCAAAGTGGTTGTCAACATATTCAAAAAACTCTTTAGCATAAACTTTGCTCTTTGCATTTTCCAAAAGAGACTTCATCTTGTCCAATATAGGTCTTCCCGGATACTTGGGATTTAGTTGATAGTTAATTTCTAATTGATCGATATCTAACAACATCTTTGACGACTGTCGTGTAAATTCATTCATAATTGCTTCGTCATCGTCTTTAACAAAGGACACATTAAATACATCCTGCAGAATAATTTTTACGTTCTTTTTCTGCTTTGCATTGGCTCTCTGGTAGAAGTCTACCATTAGATTATTAATGTACTCTTTGCGAGTGAGGAAGTGGATGATCTCCTTGGACGACTTCGTATTACGGGTCACCGGTTCTCGGTTGATCTCCAATGTGATATCGCCATTTACAAATAACTTAGCCACAATCCATTGAATATCCACCTCTAAAAAACCATATGGCGGCTGCTGAAAACGATCCATCAATGTTTTCATCGAGGTTTTTATATGTAATTCATGTTGACTTTTAATGTAATTCTTGACGTCTTCTAAAGCTAGATGGTTGATGTCATACGAAGCTCCGTCAATGGACATTTGTTCGGGTTGTTCTTGGAACAAAGCTTTGATGTCATCTTCATTGACTGGATCACTTATATAATGCAATTTATTGAAGATCGACTCTACTAATTTGCCAATCGCTTCCATAATTCGCGTTGTTATATCCTGAGATGAAAGGGATATTTTGTCGTTTTTGACATAAATATCAGCGTTTTTCAGTGCCTCCTGAAGATAAAAACGAGCCCGTTGATTATGTTCCCTCAACTCTTCCCTCTTCGTCAGTTTAATTTGCTCATATTTATTGATCGAACTCAGTGTATCCTGGCGAATATATTTTTCAATCTTTAAGGCGGTGCTAAGTTCTTCAATAAAACTTCTGTCATCCGGCAGCACCACAACTACACGACCACTCTGACCAGCGTGCATACGGATCGCCTGTTCATTGTCATGGAAATCGCTCTCAGTGGTGAGAACCTCCAATGTTATATAATTATTATTTCTTGTTTTATAGGGGCTATCATCAATATACTGATTAAAACCAAAGGAATATCTGCCTCCATAACCAGGGTGGCGGTAGCGTTTTGCATCGAATAAGTCTTCGAAAATTAATTCAGATACCTTAACTTTAACTTCCCCCGATTCTATATTTTGATTGTTAATACTGCGATTAACTTCTTGTTCTTCACTGGTCAAGAAAATATAGCGGTCACCGTTCATTTGCACCAACGTCTGGTGGGTCAAGCGCTTCAAGGCTTCCTCAACCTGTAAGTACAATGCATGGCGGTCGACGTCTAAGTAAGGAACCATCAAGGTAGTGATATTTTCTGCGTTAGGCTCAATTTCTTTGACATACTTGATCATAAAGAGGGTCTTCAATACTTCCACATCAAAACAACGATCCGCCTTGTCGGGATTGAGATGTGTATTATCCAAAGCCTTGAGAATCACACCTTTATGAGAGTGGTCAATGAATTCCTCCAACGCTTCGTAAAACATATTAAATGAAACAAGTGCACCGATATTCTGTTGCATCAAACTTACAGCAGATTCCTGAAACAAGGCCAGCATAGAACGCTCGCCATCGGCTAGATGCTTGCCCGAAGCGCCATAGGTACGGATGGCTGTTAATACACTGCCCAACAAGTTAAATTGATAAGGTATAAAAGGATAAACCTCAGCGAAATTTTCGCTGTCGCTATACAATTTTTTCTCGATGCCGTCATTAAATATAATGAGATTTTTAATAATTGTCTCTTTCTCTTCGTAGAGTACCGAAAGGGCCTGACGAGCCGGTTCGGTTTTTTCCAGAATACGCTTACGAATAACCTCGTCCACATTTGCTGAAGATAAAGAAAGACGGGTATCAAAACGACCCTGAATTTTGGAAAAATCGTTACCCTTGATTTTCGTGATCGAATCAATATCCTGTTGACTAGTCACCACTACCCAAACTTTGCCGAAACAAGCTGTACCTAAGTCTTCGGTTACAGTCTGAAGATTCAACATCAGTTGAGAATTGTCACCAATATATTGGCCAATCTCATCAACTAAAAAGACCAAATGATGATTATTGCCTTTGCTATCGATATAGGACTTGATCAGCTTAGCAAATGCCTCGATACTGATGGCGTAGGGGTCGGTTGCCTTGCTGCACCAGTTCCAAGCCGCCTCTTCGCTCATAAAATCGATCTTGACTAAAGTGTCTACGATGTCGTCTTGGATGAAGTCTACGCCATAGCGTTCTTCCTCCCAGATCTCTCCCGTCAACTCAGCAAAGGTCGATCTAAAATCGTCGTATCTGCCTTCCTCCGAGAGTCGCCGCTCTAGTTCAGCAACCTGAGGATAAACACCGCAAAATCCCTGCATTTCATTGAAAACCTTCAAAAAAACATTGAGAATCGCATCTTTGTCCTGTTTTCCGGTACTCGATCCCTTTGAGTCAACATTGAACAGTATGACGTCTGTTGAAGTATCTGCTGCGAGTTGCATATCTGCTAAAACAGCTGGATCGGTAATCTTATTGTCATCAATAAAATAATCAAGGGCGGGCTTGCCGTCCACGACTCTATTCTCTATAAGATAGGAAAGGATTTTTAGGAAGTGAGATTTACCACTGCCAAAGAAACCGGAGATCCACACGCCCATTTTATCCGTCGCGCCGACAATCCCCCGCTTATAGCTAGCAAAAAATTCAGCGAAATGACGCTTTAGCTCTCGAGTCACCACATACTCTTCAAGTTCCTGTTTGATGTTCTCTTCTTCCGCTTGACCAACTTTTATAACACCTTTGATATCCCGGTCAATGGGTTTGGTAAAGATATCTTTAATAATCATAAGCCCTCCTATATCTGACACTCACACAATTGTTAAATGTTTACACATAAGCGCTGTATTAACCCCTACTTTATTTTTAATATCGTTACCCCTAAATATGGCAAACCAACCGCTTTAAATAAACGTAACTATTCCACTAATTTAAAAGCGCGATAATAATTGTCATCCTTAATATTATTAAATAAAATTAGTTCCTGACCGTCGTATTCCCCTGGATAAAATAGAACCACCGGTACTTTATCGATCACTTGATGTAAATTATTTAAAACAGTGTGAGAGCGAATTATAGGATAGCATTTGCCGATCCCTGTGATAAAAATAATGCTATTTTCAGGTATGCGATTCTTAATATATTCAATGATGAGACCTTCAGTTGAGGTAATGCGCATGAGGTTCGCAACCGCGGTACTGACCTTTTCAAATCCGCGTCTAGCCTCCATTTTGAAACACTTATCTAAATAATTTTTATCCTCCAAAATTGAAATAATAATGTCATAGAGGTCAAACACCATCAGGTTAAAGTCGGTAGTATATTTTTCTTTTTTAACGATAAGCTGTTCAATGCGATCTCGAACAACAAGTTCAAATTGAGCTGGATAATCAAAGATATAATATCCGACTTCGTTGCCGAGACCTTTGTTTTCGCGAAATGTAGGTTTACTAATAATTTCTTCCACTTGATCGAAGCGATCGTGTAATGTTTTAAGCATTTAAAGCACCCCCGTCAGTGCATTCGCATAAGGTTTACCGCCATTTTTTTCCAGATAATTCTTAAATTGGTCATCAAGAATGGGCGTTATAATGCGGTTTCCACCCTCTGAAACTACGATCAATCCCGCCTCTGCTAAAAAGTTTAAAAATGCCGACATGAGGCGAGTTTTTGTGTCGTCTTTCCAGTTACTAATTTTCTCACTTTGAACTTCTTTATTTTTGAAAAAAACGGCACCGTCCGATGGTCTAAGGTGATCACTTCCTAGAATTATTTTTTCTCGATAGACTTCGTTGACAAATTCAAAGAAAAGTCGATTTGTAGCCATCGCACAAACCAAGACAATAAGCTTCTGAGTTTGAACATCGCTGTTCAAAAAAAGTATCCTTCCTTCATCATCAAGGACATCAACTCTTTTACAAATATAGCGATACATACGAGTGGCTCGAGTCTCGTTGGGCGCTCCAAATAAGTTTCTCTGCACCACTTCTGTCCTTATTTCCGCCAATGTACAGCCTTCTACCATTAATTTAATGAATGTTTTAACCTCCAAGAACCAGAACGATTCGGAGACCATGCCCGAGGAATATTGATTTGGCAACTGAGATAGTTTGGTTGACATCTGTGGAACCCTCTTATTTCATGAGACACCACCTATA
>JAAYOA010000161.1 GCA_012520525.1 Clostridiaceae bacterium
AAAGGGAAGATGACGAAGATGAGACAGAGGGTGGAAGCAACAGGCAAGACGTATGAGGATGCGTTGCAAAATGGTTTGGAAGCTTTGGGTGTCGATCAAACAGCTGACGTCAGCGTGGAAGTTATAGAAGAAGGACAGCCCGGTGGCATTCTTGGTATTGGTAGAAAAGATTATCGTCTTCTTTTGACAATAAATAGCAAAAGTGACCCAACTGATGAAGCAGAGGAATTGACTAAAGAAGATATGCCCGGGGACGAAGCAGTCGCTGTTGATAATAATTTAGAGTCTAGCATATCTGTCGAGGCTGCAGAGGATGACCATGAGCCAGAAGAGATGACTGAAAATTCCTCAGAGATTAGTTATGTCGTAGAACCTAATATGGATCAGACCGATGTCGATGATGTCTACTATGGTGACGATATTGAAACGGGTTTAACAGAAGAACTTTCAGTTGAAGAACAAGCTGCATTAGATTTTCTGCAAAAAGTACTTAGCTTTTTCGATCTCGATGAAGAGATTACCATGGAGCGTACCGAAGAATCTTTGAATATAGACATTGAAGGCAAGAATTGTGGTGTCATCATCGGGCGCAGAGGGGAAACGCTTAATGCTTTGCAGTATTTGACTGCCATCGCTGTTAACCGGGTATCTGATGAATATGTGAGAGTGATTGTAGATGCTGCAGGTTATCACAGACGCAGTCGCGAACGCTTAGAAAAATCTGCTCTTTATTATGCAAAAGAAGTTAAAAAACGGCATGCTGAATATGTTATGGAACCGATGTCGGCGGCAGATCGTCGAATTGTTCATTTCGCTTTACAGAAGGTGCCGGGTGTGACAACTGAGAGCGAAGGGACGGAACCCAATCGGTGCGTAGTCATCATTCCGACGGAATAAATTGTTACATAAGATGTGATTGGCGGCCGAGTTTCACTTGGCCGCTTTTTTTGAGGGATTACTATGTTTGATGCATATGCTGCGATTTCTACACCACCTGGACAATCTGGACTGGCAGTAATCAGAGTGGCTGGACCAGATGCTCACACCATCGGTGATAGGGTATTTCGCTTTGGTACGATGAACATTGGAAATGTCAATGAGATCAATTCTGGGACTGTCGACAGGGCTATCCGGTCGGTTCAAAATTTAGCGGGTTATCAAGCAGCCTTTGGCTATGTCGTTGATCCTGACACCGAAGAACCAATTGACGAAGCCGTACTCCTCTGTTTTCGAGCTCCCCATTCTTTTACTGGGGAAGACACTGTAGAAATTTCGGTTCACGGTGGTGGTCAAGTGCGGCGCCGCACTTTGGCTGCCTGTCTTCAGGCTGGAGCCCGCAGTGCAGAACCTGGTGAGTTCACAAAAAACGCATTTTTAAATGGTAAACTTGACTTAGCTCAAGCTGAAGCAGTTATGGAGTTAATAGAAGCAGATACCTCTCGCTCTGCGGCAGTTGCTTTGCACCAGCTGCAAGGTGGACTTTCTAAGGCCGTTCGTTCCATATTAGACGTTCTGTACAGTATCATGTCAGAGTTAGAATTGACGATCGAGTACCCTGAATACGAGGACAGTGAACTAGATTTTCCAAGCATCAAGCGACGCGTTGATCAGGCAAAATCTGAATTAGAAATACTGAGAAGCGGTTATCGTCAGGGACGGATCTTACGTCATGGTATGACTGTAGCATTGGTGGGACCGCCTAATGCGGGTAAATCTTCATTGCTCAATCGTTTAAGCGGTGAAGAACGATCTATTGTTACCGACGTTCCCGGGACTACCCGGGACACAATTGAATTAGATATTGAATTAGATGGCATTCCAGTGCGTTTGATTGATACAGCGGGCTTACGCGAAAGTATGGATCCCATCGAACGCCTAGGAGTAAAGCGCACAAAGGATACGATCAAACAAGCTGATCTCATCGTTGGTATGGTTGCTCCTGAGACCGAAACAATCGATGATACCCGCCTCTGGTTAGAGGCGTTGCCGCAGGATAAACCCTTTATTTGGGTCGCTAATAAGTCTGACCGCAAAGAATTCGCTGATTATTTTCAACAATTAAAAGCTGATCTTTTGCCCCACCTGCATTTTAGTGATGCCCAAATGATTTGCCATGATATATTGGGCGAAACTTATCCGCCATTGGTTATTTCTACCCGAAAAGCGGGAAGTTTAAATTTGTTAAAAAAATATATTGTCGCTCTTTATGATGCGTGGGGCAGCCCTTCTGAAGAGGGGGTAATATTGACATCGGAACGGCACTACGATGCCCTTGTTAAAGCATCAAATCAGCTTGAATTTATCGCCGAGGATATAGATGGATTGCCCCTGGATATCTTTGCCCAAAGCTTAAAGTCTGTGGCTGAACAGTTGGCTCTTATTATCGGAGATAAAGTTACCGACGCCGTGATCGATGAAGTATTTTCTCGTTTTTGTGTCGGCAAGTAACCTTACTTAGGTTTACTTTTAGTTCAAGTAAATGTGTATTTAAGTCCAGGATCGCCGTACCATGATCGCTGGATGATTAGGTTTTATAGAATTTAGGAGAATGTAGACTATGCCAAACACTACTGGTCTGGCTAATGAATGTTTAGGCGGTACAATGGATATTAATTCAGTGTCAAACAGTAATATTGAGTCGGAAACTGAAAGGGTGGAGGCTGGCAAAAAAATGCCAGCGGAACAGTCGTTGTCTCATTCTGTTCCCTCTTATTTTGAAGGTGGTCAATATGACGTCATTGTCATAGGCACAGGTCATGCCGGTTGTGAAGCGGCAGCTGCAATTGCAAGATTAGGCGCTTCAGTTATTTTATTTGGCATGAATTTAGATACCATGGCAAACTTGCCTTGTAATCCTAATATTGGTGGCACTGCCAAGGGACAGTTGGTGCGTGAAATTGATGCCTTGGGCGGTATAATGGGGGTATTAGCTGATGAAGCGACGATCCAATTTCGGATGCTCAATAGCTCCAAGGGGCCAGCGGTTCAATCGCCCCGTGCTCAGATTGATCGGCGTCGTTACCAAGCGCTAGTCAAGGCATATTTAGAAAAAATACCCAACCTGCATATTCGACAAGAGGAAGTGACTGAACTTATTGTTGAGCCATCTAAAAAAGTTGTGGAAGGGGTGCGCACACGCCTCAATGTAGTTTATCGCGCCAGCAAAGTGATTGTTGCCACGGGTACATATCTAGATGCAAGAATAATTATTGGAGAGACAGACTTTCCTAGTGGACCGGATAATCAGTTTCCGGCTTTAGATTTAGGCAAGAATTTGCGCAGTCATGGCATTCGTATGCAGCGCTTTAAGACCGGTACACCTGTTAGAATCAATTTAAATAGTGTTAACACGGAAATATTAGAGGAACAACCGGGAGATCCTTTACCAGGTACATTTTCATTTCTTAATGAAGATGACCCCGCCTACCAATCTAAACCGATGATTCCTTGTTGGTTATCTTGGACCAATCCAACTACCCACAGTATTTTAGAAAACAACCTCAGTCGATCACCTCTTTATTCGGGGGACATCGAAGGCATTGGACCGCGCTATTGTCCTTCCGTCGAAGATAAAATCGTTCGTTTTCCTAACCGCGAAAGACATCAGATCTTTATAGAACCGACGGGAGAAGATACATCTGAAATGTATGTTCAAGGACTTTCGAGCAGTATGCCAGTGGATGTTCAGACTGAGGTCTTGCACTCTGTAAAAGGACTGGAAAATGCTGTTATTCAAAGGATGGGATACGCTATCGAGTATGATTGCTTTTTTCCGACGGATTTGAGTTTAACATTGGAACATCATGACATTAAGGGGCTCTATGGAGCTGGACAAATTAACGGCACGTCGGGCTACGAAGAAGCTGCCGCACAAGGCTTGATAGCGGGAGTGAATGCGGTCCGCTCTTTACGTGGTGAGGCGCCATTCATCCTTGATCGTTCGCAGGCTTATATCGGTGTTTTAATAGATGACTTAGTGACGAAAGGAACGTCTGAACCGTATCGCATGATGACTGCCCGAGCTGAATATCGTCTAGTTCTTCGCCAGGATAATGCCGATGAACGACTGACAGAAATTGGCTATGAATTAGGGCTTGTAGATCCAGTTCGATATCATCGTTTTAAGGAAAAAATAAATGCTCAGCAGGCAGAATTGAAGCGAGTCAGGGGCGTTCGGATTAGACCGACAGAGTCGGTAGGAGCATTTTTAATAGACCACGGCACGACTCCTTTAAAAGGCAGTGTAACTTTAGCAGAGTTGATTAAACGACCACAGCTTGACTATGAAGTTTTGGCACCGTTTGATCCTGAACGTCCAGAGTTGAGCGAGATCATTAGACGAAATGTCAATATCCAAATAAAATATGAAGGTTATATCGAAATGGAAGCAGATCGAGTTCGTCAATTTAAAAAAATGGAACGAAAGCGAATTCCTAAAGATTTTGATTATCAAACAATCCCTGGCTTGCGATTGGAAGCTATTCAAAAATTAGCAGCCATTAAACCCGAGTCCGTCGGGCAAGCTAGTCGCATCTCCGGTGTTTCGCCAGCAGATATTGCCGTCTTATTGGTGGGACTAGAGGCCTTCAACAGGCGCAGCCGACCAACTGATTCCTTAGATATTGAAGAGCAAATTTCTAATGAGTAGATCTCTAATTAATAGTTAGAGATGCTCTTTGCTCAGCAACATTGGTTGGACGAGAAGAGAGTCAACTATGCTAAAGCTAATATTATCACGGAAAGCAGGACGACAATGATTGAGGAAAGTGTTGTCAAACCAGATCCAGAATTTGTCCAAGCTATGGGTGAATCTTTTATCAAAAAAGGTTATCTCGAAGAATATGGAATCGACAACAAACAACTGGAGCAGCTGATCAGTTATGGTTACAAGCTCGTTGAAGCTAATAAAGTTATGAATTTAACTGGTATTACAGAGCCGGAAGACATTGTTATCAAACATTTTGTCGATAGCTTGACTTTGTTGCCTTATTTAGATCGGGCATATAAAAAAGTGCCAAGGGATCATGCTGTGGACGAGGACGCTGAAAGCGGAAGTGATATCCCTCGGTTTACCCTTGCAGACGTGGGAACTGGCGCTGGATTTCCAGGGCTGCCGCTAAAAATCATGCGCCCTCACATCGGTCTTGTACTCATAGATTCATTAAAAAAACGGGTTAATTTTTTATCAGAAGTTGTTCAAATGTTGAATCTTGAAGGTGTGCGCTGTCTGCATATACGAGCCGAGGAGGCAGGTCGCCAGGCGACACTGAGAGACCAAATGGATGCAGCTACCGCCCGAGCTGTTGCCCCGCTTGATGTTCTAGCAGAATACTGTCTACCACTTGTTAAAAGAGGCGGTTATTTTTGGGCAATGAAAGGTGTCCTAGATGAAGAAATAAAAGAAGCAAAGTCAGCAATTAAACGATTAGGTGGACAATTAGAACGCACCGATGAATTCTTTTTGCCTCAGACAGATATAAAACGAACCGTCGTCTCCGTGAGAAAAATCAAGACCACACCTGAAGCTTTTCCTAGGGCTAATGGGGTGCCTAAAAAACGTCCTCTAAAGTAAGATAAAAGTAAGAAAATATAGGCGTTGTGATATAATAGGAAATATATTAAATAAATGTAGGTGGAGGATCTATGACGAAGCAGCGTAAGGGCTCAGACCGGTCTAAGAATGATGATTTGGCAGTTGAGCAGTTGTTCAGAAGTAATGTCGCGAATATTGTTCCTGTTGAATTGGAAAAGGAGATGTGCTCTTCGTTTATTGATTATGCAATGAGCGTAATTACCGAGCGTGCTCTGCCGGATGTCAGAGATGGATTAAAGCCCGTTCATCGACGCATTCTTTATTCGATGTTAACTCAAGGGTTTACACCGGACAAACCATATCGTAAGTGTGCTACGACGGTCGGGGACGTTTTAGGACGATTTCATCCCCATGGTGATGCGGCAGTTTACGACACGATGGTTCGATTAGCACAAGATTTTTCAATGCGGTATCCACTTGTCGATGGTCACGGCAACTTCGGTTCTCGGGATGGCGACCCTCCAGCTGCATATCGTTATACAGAAGCTCGTCTGGAGCGGTTAGCCGTTGAGATGATGAGCGACATTAATAAAGATACCGTTGATTTTCGACCTAACTTTGATGAACATGAGATGGAACCAACGGTTCTTCCTAGTCATTTTCCCAATCTTTTAGTTAGTGGTTCGATCGGTATCGCTGTAGGTATGAGTACCAATATTCCTCCTCATAATTTAGGAGAAACTATTGATGCTTCGATTATGTTGTTGCAAAATCCAGAATCTACTATTGAAGATTTAATGTCCTGTCTACCCGGTCCTGACTTTCCTACCGGGGGCACTATTTTAGGGACATCAGGGATTTACTCCGCGTACAAGACGGGGCGCGGTCGCATTGTGGTTCGAGCTACAGCAGAAATTGAGGAGTTAACTGACGGATCCTTCAGAATTGTCGTCAGCGATTTACCTTATATGGTAAATAAGTCAAAGCTGATTAGAGATATTGCTGAACAGCATAAAGATAAGAAATTAGATGGTATTTCTTTCGTACGTGACGAGTCCGATCGGAATGAGCCAGTGCGGATAGTGATTGGTATAAAACGCAGCGCCAATGCAAATGTTGTTTTGAATCAACTGTTTCGCAAAACGAGTTTACAGGATTCTTTTAGTGCGAATATGTTGGCTCTTGTACCTGATCAAGGTCAACTTGTGCCTCGGGTTCTCAATTTAAAAGATGCCTTGACATATTTTAATGATCACCAAAAAGAAGTCATCACCCGGAGAACTCAATTCGATCTTGAACGCACCGAGCAGCGTAAGCATATCGTGGAAGGCTTGCGCATAGCGATCGACAACATCAGTGAAGTCATTCGAATCATTCGCAGCTCTGCTACCGAAAAAGAGGCGAAAGCTGCACTGTCTGAAAGATTTGGTTTTAGTGAGCGCCAATCTCAGCATATAGTAGATATGCGTCTAGGGCGCTTGACCCATCTAGAACAAGATAAATTGGAGAAAGAGTATCAAGACCTATTAGAGCGAATAGCGTATTATACAGGTATTCTTTCCGACGAAAATAAATTAATTGAAGTTATTGTCGAAGAGATGTCAACTCTTCGCAAACGCTTCGCCGATGAAAGGCGGACGGGCATTGATCCGTATGCAGAGGAGATATCTGATGAATCTTTGATTCCGGAAAAACAGATTGTCATTACGATGACCAATATCGGCTATGTCAAGCGTATGCCTGTTTCCAGTTATTCGATGCAACATCGTGGAGGACGGGGAATTAGTGGTTTAAATATGCGTGAAGACGATATGATCAAACAAATTGTCACAGCTTCCACTCACGACTGGCTACTCTTCTTTACGAATAAAGGTCGTGTCTTCCGTCTAAAAGGTTATAGGATTCCCGAAGAGAGTCGACAAGCTAGAGGCTTGCCAGTTGTTAATTTACTGCGACTCAATCCAGATGAATCAGTACAGACAATTATTCCTTTAAGTCCTGACCATAATGCTGGACATTTATTGTTTGCCACTGAACGTGGATTGGTGAAGCGGACTGCCATAACTGAATTTAAAAATATCAATCGAGCAGGTCTGATTGCTATTTCTTTGCGTGAAAATGACAACCTTGTCAGCGTTGAATTCACGGAAGGAGATGACGAAGTGATGCTCGTCACAGAGCAAGGTTATTCAATTCGCTTTGCGGAGACAGATTGTCGCGATCAAGGCAGGGACACAATTGGGGTTAAAGGCATTTCTTTGATGCCCGAGGACCGTGTCATTAGTCTTGTAAAAGTTGCTAAAGTCACTGCCTCTACAGAAGATTCAATGCCGGCGGGTGAATTAAACGATGATTCCTCTGCACCAGATCTAGATGCCGACGATGAATTAGCTTTAATTAAAAAGGATGAGGCACATAAATCTATTTTGTTTGTAAGTGCAAAGGGGTATGGCAAACGTACAGAATTTATTGATTTCCGTCCTCAAAATCGAGGTGGCAAGGGACTGATTGCATATAAACCGAACAAAAAGACAGGGGTTCTAGTCGGAGCACTAAGTGTGCATGAGCGCGAAGATGTACTTTTAATCAATGATGAAGGGCTCATTATACGTATTGCTGCGACAGAGATTTCTAAGCTCGGTCGCATGGCGATCGGGGTAAAGCTCATGCGTTTTAGAGGCAGCGAAATTGTCGACGTTGCGATTGTGCCCCATGAACAAACCAGCGCTACCACCTCCATTGCAGAGGATAAAGTAGAAGATGAAAAGAGCGATTCCCAGTTGACGTGGTCAGAGGAAGACCTTGGAAAAGAAGAGACTGAAGTAGTAAATGATGTGACGCAAGATAATTCAGATTCTGTAATAGAACCTGACATGCAATAAATCAGTTGTACAATAATTGATTTGTATAAATAGAGAAATAATATATAAAAGAGTTCCCCGGCAAAGTGTATTTGCAGTAGTTGATACCTTTACCGGGGAGTTATTTTTTGATCAGATTATTTATACCATTTTATCTAATAGGCTGTAATTTCCATGGAGCGAAAATTTGAAAATATTAAATGTCTTTGACATGCTCCAAGGCATTGCGCAGACTTTCGGCTGAGGTGTGCATCCGCTCTAGGTCTCTGCCTTCTAATTGATATTCTATGATCGTCTCTGCTCCATTGCGATTAAGAATTGCCGGGACACTCATAGCGACATCCTTTAATCCAAATTCACCATCTAAGACGCAACCAACGGGGCGCATGGTGTAGGTGTTACGCAATACTGATGTGGCAATGGTGCAGGTAGAAACTGCAACGCCGTAATAAGTTGCACCTTTGCGTTTGATAATTTCAGCGCCGGCAGTTTTGGTGTCATGTTCAATTTTCAATCGAGTTTCATCGTCGAGATTGATATTCATCGATTCGAGATACTCTTGAAGTGAAATGCCACCGATGGCAATCTTAGACCAAAGGGGGAATTGAGTATCGCCGTGCTCTCCCAACACATAGCCGTGAATGTTGGTATCGTCAATGCCAAGGACTTTTCCCAACAGATAGCGGAATCGAATGGTGTCGAGGGCCGTACCTGAACCAAATACGCGTCCGCGGGGAAGACCGGACCACTCCTGAATCTTGTAAGTAAGAACATCAACTGGGTTGGCTACAACCATAATCGCGCCGCCATTATAATATTTCATAATTTCTTCGGTAATAGATTTGGCGATCCGACAATTCTTGGCAGCTAAGTCCAATCTAGTTTCTCCGGGCTTACGAGCAGCACCAGCAGTAATAATAATTAAATCAGCATCTTTAACCGCCGAATAGTCACTTGAATAGATATTCATGACGCCTAAGAATGGCAAACCGTGGGCAATATCCATCGCCTCACCTTCAGCCTTATCAGCATCGATATCGATTAAAACTAACTCGCGGCAAAGCTGTTGAATAGCTGCACAGTAAGCAATTGAAGCACCTACCTGTCCAGCACCGATAATGGCAACTTTGGATCCAAATTGTTGCTTTTCCATAAAACACTCCTTGTACATAAAATAAACGGGAATATAACATAAAGTATAACAAATCGGAGTGAATTGTGAATATAAAATCATAATTTCTTATTAAACATTATTAAATTACACAAAACTATTAAAATTTGAGAATAATTTCTAGCGAGAAACACAATAGAAATGATTTAAAATCGATAGAGACAAGCAACGCCCGGAGGGGTTGTAGGAAATTACAAAAATAAGAAAAAGGATTTGACAAGAGAGGTTGAGAGGGGTTATTATAGCAAAGCGCCTTGCGAGAGCAGGGCCTCGGACCTTGAAAATTGAACAGTGAAAACACAATGCTTAAACGA
>JAAYOA010000162.1 GCA_012520525.1 Clostridiaceae bacterium
GACTATTGATTATTATTTCATCTTTTTTTACTTGACCCTTTTTGCGAATTTCCTTGAGAGCCCATTGCTTATTTAAACGGATATCCATCGCCAGGTATACAATTGACATACCGCCCTGGCCGATTTGTTTAAGAATTTCATATTTGCTGTCAATGATTTCGCCGACTCTGGATTGCATTACGTCACACTCCTTTTCATACACATTTCAATACAGCGATCGAAATGTTGTCCTGTTCCCGGCGCTCTTTGACTCGATCTATGAGTGCCAACCCATGCCTCTCTATGGAATCCACATCCTGTACTGCTCGAGGATTAAATGATTGATAAATCTCATCGTCTGTCAACTTATTGCGAAACCCGTCTGAACACAGCAAGATGACGCTGTCGGGTTGAGCGGTACCTAATATTGATTGAGGAAAAATGCGCGGTGAAGCGCCTATGCACTGCAATAACACATGACGCCGCCTGTCAGTGGCGGCTTGTGCAGGTGTCATACGTCCTTCCTTGATTTCCCGGGCGGTGACGGTATGATCCTCGGTTAACTGTTGAACTCTGTGGTCAATATAATATGCTCGAGTGTCACCTATATGTACAACCAAATATTCACGCCCCACAATGAGCAGACCTGTAAACGTCGTACCTAAAGTAAATCCTTGACTTTTTCCATATGCTAAAATCCGCTCATTTTCCTGAATAAGCATTTGCTCCCACTCGGCAACCACGGCGGATCGGTCATAGTTTTCTATTCGATAGGGCAAGACTTTGTCAAACCAATTGCCAAAAGTTCGCACCACCGTGGCACTGGCCACTTCACCCTTTTTTAAGCCCCCCATACCGTCACAAATTACAACCATGGCCACTTGTCCGCCGTTGCCATGGGTAGCAATTTTCATGCAAATACTGTCCTGATTTGTTTTTTTCCTCACGCCTACATCAGTCACCGCAGTGCCAAAATAATTCACAACTTCATCCTCCCGGAATTAAGTGCCAATATGAAAATCAAACTCCTGATCTGCCAACATAATCGAATCTCCGGCAAAAATACGCGTGTCTTGGTTGGGTCCAATTGGAGTTCCGTTGACATAAGTGTGGTTCGTCGAGTGATTGTCGCGAATATAGTAGGCATCACCTTCAGCAATAATCTCGGCATGTAACCGGCTAATCGCATTGTTCGTCGGTATAGCATAATCCACCGCACCTTGATCCTTGCCAAGCCTAAATACACCGGGCTTAATATCAATGCGCTCATTGTTATCTTTGCGTATTAAATATGGCGCATCCGGCACAACTTCATTTAGAATTGTAGTTTGATTAAAAGAATCCTCGCTATCGCTGAGCAATGTGGTACCATAATCCGACTCATCTTCTAATAAAACCGTGCCGACCACGTCATCGTACTGGTCGTTATTGTAGGTATGCGGTTGAGCAGATTGTGACCTGTAAACTGCTCCACTCTTTGAACCAGAACCCAAGACAACCTGATATATCTGTGGATCCACCTGTCTTATGTAGTCTTCCACAGATTGAGGATTATAAAATGGCATATTTTTCAAAAAATAAACCAAATTATTGACAAATTCGAGGTCTTCATTTAATTGAAAAGTTGTTTTGAAGATCAAATCATAAATGTAAGAGAAAATATTGACTTGTTCGTCGATACCGAAAAGAGGTTGATAGACAAAATGTACTTCTTTTGTCGCTTCATTAATAAACGTATAATCCAGGTCCATGACTAAATTACTTAGATCAAAACCTAGATTTAAAATTTTCTTTGTTAACTCGACGATTTGAACGAATATCAGTAAAAATTCTTGCCTATCTAATCCTTTAGTAATATATCGCTTCAGCGTTACACCCTGGGGCGCTGCGTAATTCAATTTACGTTTGCCGACGACGGTGGGGCGCATAATGCCGCGAATTAAACGGCTGCTCAAAACGTCTATTTCCTGTTGATTAATTTTTTCTTTTCGCTTTAAGCGACTTTCCACTGTAATCTGACCATTATCCTGCTTTACTTTTAATTTTGCCATGCCCTACCTCGTCCACAGACGCTAATTAAAACACCTAACCACTGTAGGCAATGGTAAAAAATTCTTGTTAGTAGTAAATCAGATTTAGGTTAGATTTAAGTTATAAAAGAGCTTTATAAAAGGGATGCATCAAAGCAGAGTAAATAATTATATATGTCGTTTTGCATATAATTTGGCTTAGATTATTTCTAGATAATTATAAGGAACTTGTTTACATAACAAAAATCCCCCATAGACTTGTGGTGATCAATCCTCTTCAGCTGTCGGCTAAATCCGACTTCAACAGGAACATCACCTCGGTCAATGAGGGATCTACTAAATTCTATCTATTTACCTAAGTTGGTTTTTGTTACTGTATGCCTTCGAAACAATCTCTTAAAGAAGGAATCCATTCTATCGACAATACCTTTATGCAGTCATTGTCATAGATTGAATAGCCTCTCGGCATTAGCCGTTGTAGCTTCTGCCACGTCAGCAACTGAAATACCCCTGATCTCAGCAATCCGCTCAGCAATGTAAGGTAGATAGGCGGGTTCATTTCGCTTGCCCCGGAAAGGATGGGGGGTCAAGAATGGACAATCTGTCTCCAAAAGCAGACGATCAAGGGGGACCGTTCTTGCCACATCGATAAGTTTCCTTGCATTTTTAAAAGTGACTGGACCGTCTAGTCCAATATAAAATCCCAATTTTAATACCCGTTCTGCAAACTCTGGACTGCCAGAGTAACAATGAAAAACCCCGGGATTTTCTTGGCGCAGTTGCCCCTGAGCCTGGGCTTCAAAAAGCATATTCAGAGTATCTTCATGGGCATCGCGGTCATGAATAATGACCGGCAAGTCATGACGAAAGGCCAGATGCAACTGCTCGCGAAAATAAAATTGCTGAGTTTCTTTATTTTCCTTTGTCCAATAATAGTCGAGACCGATTTCACCTATGGCAACTATTTTGGAGCGGTCAGCTCCAGCCAAAATCTCGTCTAAAATATTGATATGTTGGGGTTTCGCTTTATCCACATCACCCGGATGAATGCCTACAGCACCATACAAAAAGTTATGTTTCTGTGTAAGTTCGAGTAACGAACGAGATGTTTCCACATCTTCAGCCGCCATAATCATGCGCGTTACGCCTGCTTCAATCGCTCGCTCAAACACCGCCTGTCGATCTTGATCATAGACCTTGTCATAGAGGTGGGTATGGGTATCAACATAGGAAGGCATCAACTGACCTCCGAGCCAGGTGCCAAATCGCCATCCACTGTCAACACATAAGGTTTCCCTGTAGCTTTATCTGTTCCAGCTAACAACATACCTTGGGACTCTTTGCCAAAGATTTTGCGCGGTGCCAAATTGGTTACAACAATGAGCTTGCGTCCGACTAAATCAGCTGGTTCATAGGTATCAGCAATTCCCGAAACGATTTGTCGCTCCTCGCTGCCTAGGTCCATTTGGAAACAGAGCAGTTTGTCAGAGCCTTCGACTTTTTCACAGGACTTGACTTGACCAACAACCATATTAACTTTTAGAAAATCGTCAAACTTAATGGTCTCTACTTGGGACTCAACTGATTCTTCTTTTGAAGTTGCGGTCTCTTGCTCAGCTTCGACTTTAGCTTGAAGTTCATTGAGCTCGGCGATTTCTTTCTTTATA
>JAAYOA010000163.1 GCA_012520525.1 Clostridiaceae bacterium
CACTGTCTCAATTATTTTGTATTTGCCGAGGGGCAATTCTTTTGAGGTGATTGGACCATCCGATGTACTAGAAAAAGTATCTACAACAGTTCCTTTTTTATGAAGCAAAATAGGTTGCCATTGGCCATTTTCTTGTTTAGCAGATCGTGAGAAGATGTCTTCATCGGCAATGATTTCGAAGGTGGCATCGGGTAAAAATTGTTCTTGCCAAACTGGCTTGTAAACGATCTGTTCAAGGGATGAGGTTTTGACAGGGGTTGACATAGTGGTAGGAACGGTGGTTGAAGCTTCTGTTTCATTAGTTGGAACAGATGGATCGTTAGCCTTTAAGGTGGAAAGGGATTCAGATACAGTTTCTTCAGTTGATTCAGAAAGATTAGGGATCGGTTCAGAGGACGTTTCATCAGTAGGAGAATCCATTGGTTCTCTCACCACTAATGTTACAACTTCCTCGATCCAATCTGTAAGCACCTGTCCTTTCTTTTCTAAGATAATCTGCCCTTTTTGAGGTATGTTTGGAACGGTCTCATCTTGTATGGTCACAGTAACGTCGGTATGGAGACCGGCAATCTCTATGGGCAACCGACCTTGTTCGACAGGTATATGGTAACCTTCAGGTGCATTGATCTCCTCGAGATAATATGTGCCGGTGCCGAGTAATGTCTTGGGAATGACTAAAATGCCGTTGTCATCAGTCGTAAAAATATCTCGCTTGTCAAAGACGAGAGCCTTACCCCCATCTTTTTCTTTGTAGATTTTGAATTCTATTCCACCAACAGGGATGCGTTCCTCTGTCTCAGCATCTATTTTAATTATGCGAAGGGTTGTCTCTACAGGTTTATTCTCTAGGTTTAGTGTGACTCCCTGGCCATCTTTACTTAATGTAACTGAATGGGGTTCCATGGGTAAAATGCCCGGTGGCAACGATTCGTTAACTTCATGAACGGTATAAGTACCTAGTGGAAGTAGTTTTGAGATTGCAAATCCTTCCGGTGTCGTTGTCACGATATCGACGACCTCTTTGTCGCGGCGGATTTCAAACTTAATTCCAGTCTCGGGAATGTTTAAATCAGTATTCCAACCGTCGGGGTCAACGTTAATGATTTTGTTGATTTCGATGAATCCCATGGCTGGACGCTCATAGGTGATGATCTGATTGGTTGTTTTAATGTCAGGTGTCTTAAAATGAGAGAAGCGCCGGTCGTGTTCTTTTTCTTCAGCTCTGGCGTTCAATTGGTCGATGGCATCATTGAGTTCTTTCAATATCGATTCGTTGTTATGAGTCTGAGTAAATCTTGTACTGACGGCCTTGTGTGATTGGTCATAGAGTAACGAAAACCGGATAGCTGTTTGATTTAATGTGTACCCAGAAGATGCTTTGGTCTCAATGAGATCGTAGGTTCCGAGGGGGAGGTCGTTCATGCCTCCTCTACCGCCATTACGGGTGGTTATTGTGCCTAAGGTATCACCCGGCTTGATGATACGTCCGTTAAAACGAATGGCACTTTTATGTTGTAAGTGGTCTGGATAAGCTATATAGCGAACGGCGTATTCGGCACCATCTAAGGAAGCATCCGGAGCGCATAGTTTTCCGTCTGCAATATCATATTTTTGTATGGCAATGTTTCCTGTTTGCATTTTATTGCTCATGGTTAAGCGCAGGGGATTTTTTTCAATATCTTCACTTGTTTTTATAGAAAAGGTAAGTTCGCTAGAAGACAGGGAATCTTCCTTTGAGCAGTAATAATTTACAGGAGGTTTTATTTCTTTGAGTGTATAGTTTCCAGGAGGAAGGTTTTTTTCAATTATTTTACCGTCAGGTCCGGCAACGAGGTGGTCGCGAATCACCTTGCCAACAATTTTCTTGTAATCGGGATAATTAGTAGGGTCGGCGAGGCTGTCAAGGATCAGATTAAAAGTTGAGCCACCAATGGCTTGTTTGGTATCTGCATCATATTTTAGTATTTCAACTGAGCCAAAAGGAGCTGCTGGAAAACTGCCACCGGCACCGCCGTCACTGTTGCCAATTATCCCATTGGTTGAGTTAGTCAGCTGGGGTTGCAACACTCCATCGAAGTAGATTTCTATTTTATTTTTAATTGTAGTGTTCGTTGGATTATTAAAAGAGTATAGCGAAGGGTCGCTTATATTAAATAAAAAATCTTTGTGCTGAATCCAATATTCAATGTCTTTCTGGAGTGGAGACAGAGGTTTGAAAGTGATGCGCGTGGTGCCGGATGGTGTTTCTTTAACGTCAACTACTTTTACTTGAATTGTTTTTCCAGGTAAATCAGCGCGCCAGAACAGATCTTTAGAGGTATTGATGACAGGTTTTCCTAAATTAATCTTAGCAAGAGTCGAGTACGTGCGACCGACTAGTGTCGAGGGTACATCAACACCTTTGGCGATTTCGGTGACGATGAGAGGAGTGGGAGAGGTATGTTGATTAGGCCAGCGGAAAACAGAGTAAATAAATAAATTTGCTCCCCCCTTGCCGTTGGACTGTACGATTGAATATACGTTGCGGGTGTAATGATCTTTTAGTGTTTTATAACTCACCGTTTTAGATATATTATTGTCTACAGTTTGACCGTTTAGTTCAATTTTGACAGGTAAGTTTATTTGGATATTGGGCTCGCCGGAGCTGTGAAATGTATCGCGCAGACGATCCTGAATACTTACTTTGAGATTATCTATGGATTTATATTTTTCGGCATTTTTGTTAAAGACGATTTTCCAAGATGCTCCTTCAGCCATAGACGTTGAATTGATTGATAATGTGGCAATGTGGACATCATCATTGGTTTTGATCATTTGACTGGTGTTGGCAAGACCGATGAATTGAGGAAAGTCCAAAGTAATCCTATCGTCAGCTTTAATATTCTGTAGAGAATTAAATATGATAGTAATTTTTTTATTTTGTTCCGATGTTTGATTGTTTGTGTCAGGTAGATCTGTATAGATTACTTCTGCGATTGACGGTTGAGAAATGCCATTGATTTTTCCCGGCAATACCCCCCAGACTATCAACAGTATAAGCAGCCAGGCGGTAAACCGGCGAAGCTGTGTGCCTTGAATCATTAGTTATGCTCCTTTTGGTTGTTGGCTATGATCTTGGTAAATCCTAGACCGGTTTCAGAACGGATGGGATGATTCTATGTAACCAAATCACTTTGGCTAACAGGGAGGATCTTTTCCAAAAAACAAGACAATCATCGACAATTTTGACATCGGAACGAACGTGTTAAACTAATTGCAACCATCAACTCAATTTGCTTGTTTCAATGATTTAAGGAGGGCGCTATGGTTCAGGGAATAGAATTTAAAAAAATTGATCAGATTGACGGTTATGAATTAAAGAAGGTTTTCCTTTCGGTTGGAGATCATATAGGTCTTATCACTTTACATAATCCACCGGTTAATGCGGCAGATGGTATTGTCCAGGACGAAATTTTGCGATTATGTGAATTTATAGCAAAGCAGGAAGACATTTGGGTCTGCATTATGCATTCGGATATAAAAACGTTTTGTGTGGGTGTGGATGTGAACCGCTTTAAACAGAGTGTCATTGATCGCAATGTGTCAGATGTTCAGGAAGTTTTTTATGATGGGGCATTGGCTCTCTATGAGTTGCCGGTGCCGCTTATTTGTGCTGTCCATGGTCATTGTCTTGGTGGCGGTCTGTGTTATCCGGCTGGCAGCGATATTACAATTGCAGCAGAAGGCACCCTATTCGGTGCACCAGAAGTTAAGTTAGGTGTAACAGGAGGATCCGGACATTTATCGCGCATACTGCCCCCTATGATTATGAGGGACATGGCATATTGCGGATCTTTTATGAAAGCGGAAGATTTGGCAGTTTATGGCGGTGTGACAATGGTTGTACCTCAAGAGGAATTGATGGCTGTGGCTGTTGCAAAAGCTAAGGAGCTTTGTGCCAAAGGTCCTTTAATTTTGCGTGAACTAAAATCTTGTATGAATGCCCAGGAAGATTTCCAGATGTATCGCAAGAATCATATAGAGATTCTTCACACACGCTATATGTCAAGCTCTGAGGATTTTGTCGAAGCTTTGGACGCATTTTTAGAAAAGCGAGAACCTCAACTAAAAGGACGGTAGAGGATATAACTAGATTTATCAATGTCTTGAGCGCTAACAACGTAAAAACTGTAGAACTTTAAAAACATTGATCAATATCCAGCAAACTAAAATTGGACATTGAATTCACCGAAATATCCAAATTCTCGGTGCCGAAAATATTATACAGTTGCTAACTTTCGGGAATATGTATTACAAACAAATGTCGAGATAAGGAAGATTGCTTTTGAGTTTACTTTTTACACAATTTTAAGAAATGAGAAGAAATATTCCTTGACGAACTAGAATTGAATCGCTTATGATACATTTACACTGTTGAACCGGAAGAGTACAGTTTCGTTTCACGTTACAGAGAGTCACCGTTGCTGGAAGTGTGGTACGTTACGGAATTGGAATGGGCCGGGGAGGGCAAACCGAAGATAAGAATGTGATGAGCATCTTATTTGTAGGGGAGACGTAAAGATCATACGTGAGTTGGTCAGCGCATGATAGTGCGCGTGAGTGGATACACGTGTTTTTAAAAGTGTATCAAGCCGGGTGGCACCGCAGGAGTTTAATCTCTTGTCCCTGCAAATTTGGGACAAGAGTTTTTTTGTCCCCAAAATGAATACTCATGAAGGAGGAACAATAAATGAGTAAACAAGTGCCTTATAAAACATTTTTAAGCGAAGGAGAGATTCCTCAAGCTTGGTACAATGTCCGCGCAGACATGAAGACAGATCACCGTCCGATTATCAATCCGGCTACAGGTAAACCTGCAACGTTGTCAGACTTAGAGCCTGTATTCTGTACCGAATTGGCAAAGCAGGAGTTAAATAATACCGATCGCTTTATTCCAATTCCCGATGAAATTCTGTCATTTTACAAAATGTATCGCCCTTCACCTTTGGTCAGAGCTTATTTCTTAGAAAAAGCTTTGGACACACCGGCAAAGATTTACTACAAATATGAAGGTGGGAACACCAGTGGCAGTCATAAACTGAACTCTGCCATTGCCCAAGCTTACTATGCTAAAGAACAAGGGCTAAAAGGTGTGACAACTGAGACGGGTGCTGGTCAGTGGGGTACGGCGTTAGCTATGGCGTGCGGTTATTTTGATCTGGAATGTAAAGTTTTCATGGTTAAAGTATCGGCTGCTCAGAAACCTTATCGCAAGGCTATTATGGAAACTTATGGTGCTACGGTTACTCCTTCGCCGTCGACGGAGACCGAGGCGGGGCGGAAAATCCTTGCTGATGACCCTGAGTGTTCTGGTAGCTTGGGTACAGCTATTTCAGAGGCTGTGGAGTGTGCCCTTCGAGGTGACTCATATCGCTATGTTTTAGGTAGTGTCTTAAATCAGGTCGTCTTGCATCAGAGTCTGATCGGTCTCGAGTCGAAGGCTGCGATGGAGAAAATAGATGAGTATCCTGACATCGTCATCGGCTGTGCTGGCGGTGGTTCTAATTTAGGCGGTCTGATGAGTGCCTTTATGGCAGATAAATTAACTGGCAAGCAGGCACCGTATTTTATTGCCGTTGAGCCGGCATCCTGCCCTAGTATGACACGAGGTAAATTTGCCTATGACTACTGTGACACAGGCGAAGTGACGCCGATGGCCATGATGTATACACTCGGACACGCCTTCATTCCACCATCGAATCACGCTGGAGGCTTGAGATTCCACGGCATGAGCCCGATCCTTTCTCAGCTCTATCACGACGGTCACTTAGATGAGGCTCGGTCGGTGACACAGAATCAGATTTTCGAAGCGGCTACTCTCTTTGCCAAGGTAGAAGGTCTGCTGCCAGCACCGGAATCTGCCCATGCCATCCGAGTCGCAATAGATGAAGCGCTGAAGTGCAAAGAGACCGGTGAAGAGAAGACCATTTTGTTTGGCTTGACAGGTACAGGTTATTTTGATCTCTCTGCCTATGAAGCATACCGTCTGGGCGAATTGGAAGATATTCCGCCGACGGATGAAGATTTAGCGAGAGGATTTGCCACCATACCGGAACAGCTGACACTGTAAGAGGTGTATTTAAGAGTTAGAGATTCCTTTAGATAGAAAGATATCCTTCTAGCAAAACTAATCCCGCTAGTTAAACCAAAACTACTAGTTAAACCAATTCCCTCCAGATAGATCAAATAAAAGTCTAATTGGAGGGGATTTTTGTATCAAAAATATAATACATAAACCTAGATTTAAAGGTTATTAAAAATTAAATATCCTTATTGTAGCCGTTTATCCTTTTAGTCGATGCGGAATTGAAAATTACCGATCAATTCGCTGCTATCTGATATCAGTACAAATGCTGAGGGGTCGATCTGTTTAATGAGCCGGCGCATTCGGACAACTTCGTACTTGGTAATGACAGTGAGATAGATGTGTTTTTGCTCCTTGCTAAATAGCCCTTGTCCCTCCCAGGTGGTAGCTGTGCGGTTAAGTTCATTGATGATAATATCTTTGACGTCCTCGTTGGCTGTGACAATCCATGCTGCGACTTTGATATTTTGATAATGAACCCGGTCTACGACGGCGGAAGATATGACAGTGAATATGATTGAATAAATTGTAATGTTAAAGTCAAAGCGAAAGAAAGCGGCAATATAGACAAATAAACTAACGCCGATCGCCACTTTGCCAACGCTAAATTTTGGATTTCTATGACTCAGATAGAGACCGATAATATCTAAACCGCCGCCAGATCCACCTCCTCGCAGGGTCAATCCTGAGGCGATACCTCCGATTATGCCAGCGATCAGGCAAGCGGTAAGAGGATCTTCGATGGGAGAGACAGGGGGGACAGGGATGAGTGTATAGGCGATTGACGAACAGATTGACGTGGCAATAGTCTTATAAATGAAAAGCTTGCTCGACAAGGAACGAGCTAAGATCAATAAGGGAATGTTGACAAGCAGAAGAAAAATACCTGTCAAATTCACTGACTTAGGTACGATTCCCACTGATTGCAGAGCAAATGTCAACAATTGAGCGATACCTGTAATCGATCCGCTCACGAAGTGAAAGGGTTGAATTAAGGTGTTCAGTATAAAAGCGTAGCCAACTCCGCCGCCGATACAGTATAAGAATTCTTTTATAAGGGATTTCTTGCTTCTTACAAGTGGTGTCATGTCCTGCCTCCAGATATTTTTAGAATAAGCAAAGCCATCTCACACTAGTGAAACGGCTTTTTGCGCGACTTCTCCATAGAGGATATCACAAAGATCCTTGTTGTCGACAGGTATGAATTCTTAGATTTTAGATATATTTATTTGTATGCATTTATCTGTATATATTTAACTGATCAATCTTTATTACAATTTATTCAGTAAAAATTAATCCAGATCATTAATACGAATACAATTAACAGAATAATTTCAACTTAATTTTTATATTGTAAAATGAAAAGGTCACTCCACCTCTCGGCGGAATGACCTTTGTATTGTTTACTAGTGTTTTGCGAAGATTGAAGATTATTCTTCTTCGCGAGCGCTTAACATATTGTCGATCATCATCTGTGCGCTGAGGTTTTCGCTTGCGCATGAGAAACTGTCGACGAGGTTGCGGGCACTCTCTTCTTCCTCTACCTGTTCTTCAACGAATTCCATCATAAATTTCTCGGTAGCAAAATCTTTAGCGTCACGAGCCAAAGCAAGAATATTATCGATCGCTCTGGACACTTTAATTTCGTGTTCTAAAACGTCTCGAGAAATCTTCACTGGATCAGCTGTTTCGATAGCGACAGCCGGAATATCTTTCAGTGCGATGGTATGACCGCGTCTCTGAACATAGTCTATCATCTGATGGGCGTGATCGAGTTCTTCCTGATATTGCTGGAACAACCAGTGGCTGAAGCCGGTAAAGTTTGCTTCGTCCATCTTCAAGGACATGCCCAAATAAAGATAAGCTGACTCGAATTCAAAATTAATCTGTTCTTCTAATGCGTTGAGAATTTTTTCGCTAATCATAATTATCTCCTTATCGTTAACAAACGTATAACAACAAATTTGTGATGGCTTCTCTTATCCAAAGAATACTGTTGGAATCCACCTTCTAACAAAGTTATTATAACAAATTCTATTGTTTAATCCTTTAAAGCAAGAATCAATTAACTAAAATTTGATTTTCTTTAACATTTATCTTGATAAAATCATACCACATTAGTAGGTATAATGCAAATCTATTATTTTCTACTCAACACGACAAATGTCAGTCAAATACTTTATATTGTTTTATAGATGAGATTTGCATCGGAAAGGTTTGCATTTGATTCGGTATAGACAGATGCATTCTTTATAATATGATTTAAACTAAATAGTGAGGCAGCTTAGGCACATAAAAATATGCCATGACCTGAATATTTTCCTATAGGCATTCAATTATGAAAATATTATTACAGTTATAAAACAACGGCGCTACAATTTGTAAAAATATTCTTTTGTTATATAAAAAATATTAGTATGAATGTTAAACAATGTTACAAATTCTATCAATATGAATGTTGATCACAATGTGAATAAAATCAGTGTTCTTAACTACAGATGAAAACAAGAGATCGAAGGAGAAGATCATGAGTCAAATTTTCCAATCTGTGACAGAATTAATTGGTGGTACCCCTCTTCTCGAAGTACACCATATTATGGAGACCCACAGGCTTAATGCACGTATTTTAGTAAAATTAGAGTATTTTAATCCCGCTGGAAGTGTCAAAGACCGGGTTGGCTTAGAGATGATTAATGATGCCGAAGCGTCGGGTAAATTAACTCCAGGAGCGACCATTATAGAGCCAACGAGTGGCAACACGGGCATCGGTTTAGCTGCTGTGGCGGCTGCTCGCGGTTACCGCTGCATCTTTGTTATGCCAGAGAGCATGAGCATTGAGCGACGGAAGTTGTTGCAAGGATATGGCGCTGAGATCGTCTTAACCGATGCTGCGAAAGGCATGAAAGGTGCAATTGAAAAGGCCGACGAACTGGCAGCGAAGATCAGTCCTTCTTTCGTGCCGGCACAGTTTGATAATCCGGCCAATGCCGCTGCCCACGAGAAAACGACGGGTCCAGAAATCTGGGAAGCCACCGATGGGCAAGTGGACGCATTTATCGCTGGTGTCGGAACAGGAGGTACGATCACCGGTGTGGGACGGTATTTAAAACAACAGCGGGAAGACATACAAGTTTTTGTCGTTGAACCTGCGGGGTCACCTGTCATCTCAGGGGGTAAGCCGGGTTCACACATGATTCAGGGCATCGGTGCTGGTTTCGTGCCGGGGGTCTTGGATCGGGCAGCCTACGATGAAGTAGTGCTTGTGACCGACAATGACGCTTTGACTTTTGCTCGGGAACTTGCCCTTAAAGAAGGCATATTGGCGGGCATTTCATCTGGAGCGGCCCTGAGTGCTGCAGTTGAGATAGCAAAGCGTCCGAATTTTGCTGGGAAAACTATAGTCGTCTTGCTTCCAGATACCGGAGAGCGCTATCTGTCTACTGCGTTATTTGAAGATATTAAATGAATAAACTATAAAAAGTAGAACACTAGACATATTTTATTAGCTAAAAAACGGTTTCTAGTTGTAATTACTCGTCAATTCAATGTATTATTCAAAGAGTTTCTTTTTATAGTTAAACTATTGTAATTAATTTAGGAGAGAATATGTACTCTGAAATCAAAATAGAGGCCCTATTTGATCTGACCCAGACAGCTGCAGAGGATCTTTTGGTTCAATTTGAATATCCTTGGGAAGTTTTGCCCCACATTAAGGATTTTATTTTAGAACTTGGTGCTACTTTGTCGCCTGAAGAATATAACCAACTGGCTGATGATATTTGGATCAGCAAAGAGGCAACGATCGCCCCTTCAGCTCATATCAGCGGTCCATGTATCATTATGTCAGGTACTGAAGTGCG
This sequence comes from Clostridiaceae bacterium, assembly GCA_012520525.1. Lineage (GTDB taxonomy): Bacteria > Bacillota > Clostridia > Saccharofermentanales > Fastidiosipilaceae > JAAYOA01. Next base: position 9,985 of record JAAYOA010000163.1, read on the forward strand.
TCACTGTGCATTTATTCGTGGCAGCGCCTTGGTTGGTAAAGATTGTGTTGTAGGCAATTCGACCGAGTTAAAAAATGTTATTTTATTTAATAACGTCCAAGTACCCCACTTTAATTATGTTGGTGATTCTATACTTGGATATTGTGCCCACATGGGTGCGGGAAGCATCACTTCGAATATTAAATCAGATAAAACGGATGTTACGATTTATGGCTTGGACCAACCGATTCACACCCATTTAACTAAAGTTGGTGCTTTAATCGGTGATTATGTGGAAGTTGGTTGTAACTCTGTTTTAAATCCCGGAGCAATCATAGGGCGCAAATCGTCAATTTATCCACTCTCCATGGTAAGGGGATTGATACCGGAAAACAGTATTTTCAAATCTAACAGCGGGATGATTGTTGCACGCATGGAGAAGGCAACTGTATAAGAGCATCTTGTGCAACTGACTAGTGTAAAACAGGAGAAGTAAAATGGCTGATATAGATAAATCAACCCAGTCAGACGATCATAACCCAGACCAAAACGCAGGTCATCAACACGATTATAAAATCACCTTGGCTGAAGTCTTTGCTAGACGGCCTGTTTTCTATTGCAAAGAATGTAATAAAAAATTAAAACCGGCTCGGTCTATGGACATTCTGAACCAAGTTTTATTTTATATTTTTCTTGCTTTTGCGTTATTTACGGCGGACTTTGGTCCTATTGCAGGTCGCAAGTCAGAGGATATCTTGATTTATGTGGCCAAGGTTGCTGTGGCATTTGTCATTTATTTGTTACTCCGCTATCTTACGGCCCGCTTCGGTCCGATGGAAGTGATCAAGGAAAAAGAGCTAACTGCCGAAGAATTGGCAGAACAGCTTGAGAAAAAAGATGCCTACGAAAAAGAGCTTGCTGCAATTGATCAAGAAAAACAAGCGCTGATCGAAATGTACCGCAGTTATGAAGACAGTGAAAACTCTTCGGACTCGTCTGGGATATCTGAAATGTCTGGAATAAACGGGGCTGCAGAGTCAGTAGTCGGCGAGGTAAGCAACCAAATATCCCAGACCGCAGGTGCAGGAACAGCGCACACCCAAGTTTCCACTGCCAAGGCTGGTCATAGTCAAGCTGCCGAGTGTAAACATGAAGTAAAAATGCATTGGAAAAATTTTATTCCGGGGCGACGCATATTTTATTGTAAACACTGTGGACATCCTATGAAAATGAGTAAAAAGCAGAGTAATATTGTCAATGGCGTATTTTTTGCAGGCTTTGTCATATTTTTATTGGGAGATACGATGGACCTGTCTGTGCCTTGGCGAGATATCATCTTGAAAGCTTTAATTCTATTAGTGATTGTCACCATCGTGCAAACAATTATTTTATACGTCTATCCTTTAGAGCCAATGACTCCAGAGGAGATGAAGCGTTTCAAAATTGATTATTCTTCCTAATGAATAGAATGAAGAATTTCGCAGTGGCTGTTCACTACCTATGGTGTTGAATAATCCTCGTTAAACTCTAATTAAATTTTGTATACATAGAGCCATTTCAATATAACTTTGAAATGGCTCTATGTATTATTGATGGGTGATCACTGTACTAGTGATTAAGACTTATGTGTGATTAAACAATAATTTCGTCCAGTTGGGCAAGCCAGCGATCAACATCTGCATCCGAAGGCATAATCCAACCATTTTTGGGGGAGAGATCAAAGGACAAAATCTGTGGTCCATCTGGTAGAGCCGACCGCTTAAATTGTTGTGTAAAGAAGCGGCGACAGAATGTTCGTAGCCATTTGAATATCTCTTCTGATGTAAAAGGTGTGGCGGCTTCACTGCGCTCATCAGAGGCGAAAGCGCGGAGGGCTAGGGCGTATATTTTGGCTGGTTCAAAGCGATGCACTACAGTATGGTAGAGGAAAAAGTCGTGCAACTCATAGGGACCGGTAGCGTCTTCGGTGTGTTGGACAATGTTGCCATCAGCATCCGGGGGCAACAATTCAGGGCTGATCGGGGTAGCAAGGATGCTTTCTAAACAGTCCGCAATTGCTTGGTCTGCCTCGGTTCCATCAACCTTGTTGCGATAAGAGTCTACTGCGTAAGCTACAATGTGACGGATCAAGGTTTTGGGAACTCCGCCGTTAAGAGCATACATGCTCATGTGGTCGCCGTTATATGTACACCAGCCGAGGGCAAGTTCACTAAGATCTCCAGTACCGATGACTAAACCGTTGACCTGGTTAGCAACATCCATAAGAATCTGTGTTCGTTCTCGAGCCTGACTGTTTTCATAGACTACATCATGATTAGATGGGTCGTGATTGATGTCGCGGAAGTGTTGTGCTACGGCATCGTTGATAGAGATCTCTCTGACCGTAATATTTAGCGCTGTCATTAAATCGTGGGCATTGGTGTGAGTCAGCTCAGTGGTACCAAAGCCTGGCATAGTGATGCCTAAAATATCGCTGGAGGACCAACCGTTAATTTTATAAGCCTCAGCAGTGGCTAGTAAGGCTAA
>JAAYOA010000164.1 GCA_012520525.1 Clostridiaceae bacterium
CACGCATTAGTTGTTCAGTTGAAGAACGATAATGAATTGGATGCGTTGTTTCGACTTCTATTTTTAAAACAGTGCAATGCCCTGCATGAGATTTTGCCGGGGTTGTTTGAGCGGACGGCTGACTACTTGGAGCTGCTGTTGCCCCTGTCATTTACGGACCGGGACGGTGTGGTGTATCACCTGGTGAATGATATACCTGAAGCAGATTTTGACGTGTCGCAAGGTGGTCAGATCGAGATCATTGGTTGGCTGTATCAGTTCTATAACTCTGAAAGACGGCATGAAGTTATTGATTTATTCAATCAATCAGTTGTCAAGAAAAATGATATTCCAGCGGCGACCCAATTGTTTACTACCGATTGGGTTGTCAAATACATGGTGGATAATTCATTAGGTCGCTATTGGATTGAACGCAATCCAAACAGTCGGTTAGCAGACAAACTTGATTTTTTAGTATTATCTAAGACGGATCAGATTAAATATATTGATGATCCTGTTCGTCCACAAGAACTCACCTTTTTTGATCCCTGTATGGGATCGGGTCATATCCTGATTTATGCTTTTGACGTGTTAATGTATATCTATGAAGAGAGTGGGTATACGAAGGGTGAAGCTGCCTTATTAATTGTAGAAAACAATCTATTTGGTTTAGATATCGATAAGCGAGCTTACCAATTAGCCTACTTTGCTCTCATGATGAAGGCAAGGAGTTATAATCGCCGTGCATTGAATAAGTCATTGAACTGTAATCTTTCGTATATAGAAGAAAGCAATACGATATCGTCATTGGATTTATCCGGACTTGACAAGGACCACAGAGCATTTGAAATAGCCCAATATTTGGTTGAGACATTTATTAATGCCAAGGAAACTGGATCAATTATAAAGGTCGAACCTTATGACTATGAACAATTCATTGAACAATTAACTGGTCATAGTGTCCCAAATGGACAATTGGATCTGATGTCAATTGAATTTGAGACAAAGACAATCCCAATATTAAAACAACTGGCTATCCAGGCAAAGATTCTTTCGAACATTTATACCGTTGTATGCACCAATCCGCCCTACTTAAATAAGTTTGATTCATATTTGAAAAAATATACAAACCTTCACTATAAGAAATATGCCAAGGATTTATTTAGCATATTTATATATCGGAATTTTGATTTTTGTAAGCTGGGGGGATACTCGGGTTTTATGACTCCTTTTGTCTGGATGTTTATAAAATCCTATGAACCTTTAAGAACATATATTATAGAGAACAAAAATATCACAACATTAATTCAACTGGAATATTCTGCATTTGAAGAAGCGACGGTACCTGTTTGCACATTTGTATTACAGAATTGCAAGACGGAAAAAAGCGGACTTTACATTCGATTGTCAGATTTTAAAGGCGGGATGAGGGTACAGAAAGATAAAGTTCTCGAAGCGATAAATGACAACGATTGCTTATACTTTTATGAAGCTGATGAAGAACAGTTTGCCAAAATCCCAGGATCACCTATTGCATATTGGGCAAGTGAACAATTAGTTAATGCATTTAGTAAATTATCAAAAATTCATGAAATCTGCGATTTGAAGCAAGGACTAATCACAGGAAAAAATGACCGTTTTTTAAGAAAGTGGTATGAAATAAGCGAAGATAAATTAAATAAAAAATGGTTCATTTATCATAAAGGCGGGAATTTTAGAAAATGGTATGGCAATAATGATTTAGTCGTAAATTGGGAAAATGATGGGTATGAAATAAGAACTTTTGTTGATCCTAAATCTAGAAAATTACGTTCCAGACCTCAAAATATTAACTATTATTTTAGAGAAGGATTAACTTGGACGACGTTGACAACTGGCTGCTTTTCTGCACGTTATATGCAACCAAATCATATTTTTGATGCAAAAGGATCTTCTATTTTTGTAAATGAACAAGAAAATTTGAAACAGATACTTGCATATATAAATTCTATTGTAAGTCAAAAAATTTTAGAAATTATTACGCCAACAATAGATTATAGTGCGGGTTCCATTGGTAATATACCTATTGACCTAAATATATTTGAAAATAAAGAAATTAATCATATAGTTTCCTCTAACATCGCCCTATCTCGCACCGACTGGGACTCTTTCGAGACCTCTTGGGACTTCCAAGGTCATCCCCTCGTTCGCCCTGTTGCCACCATCGCTGAAGCATTCCGTCAATGGCAAGATGAATGTGAAGATCGCTTCACCCAACTGAAAGCCAATGAAGAAGAACTCAATCGCATCTTTATTGACATCTATGGCTTAGAGAATGAACTGACACCTGAAGTAGATGACAAAGACGTGACTGTAGCTAGAGTATATGACACCCCAAAAGACATTCCCGACACCATGAAAGGCAACCAATATGTGCGCACAAAAGAGGAGGATATAAAGTCCTTTATCTCCTATGCAGTGGGTTGTCTATTCGGACGCTATTCCTTGGATATGGACGGTCTCGCCTATGCCGGCGGCGATTGGGATGAATCCAAATATCAGACTTTTATGCCCAGTTCGGACAACTGTATCCTCATAACAGAAGAAACCTACTTCGAGGACGATATCGTCGCACGCTTTATCGACTTTGTGCGCGTTATTTACGGCTCTGATACATTGGAAGAGAACCTTGACTTTATCGCTGATGCTCTGGGAAGAAAGGGCAACAGTAGCAGAGAGATCATTCGCAGATATTTCCTAAAAGACTTCTACAAAGATCACGTCAAGACATATCAGAAGCGCCCGATCTACTGGCTCTTTGACAGTGGCAGGCAGGAAGGTTTCAAAGCGTTGGTCTATATCCATCGGTGGAATGCAGATGTCATCGGTAATGTCCGAGTCAACTATCTGCACCGCGTCCAACGTATCTATGACAATGAGCTTGAGCGCCTGGACGATATCATTGCCAACAGTGAACATAATCGGGATAAAAGATATGCCGAGAAAAAGAAAAATAAATTAATCAAGCAGATCAAAGAGACCAGAGAATATGATGAAAAGATAGCCCACCTAGCCAATGAAAGAATAGACATAGATTTGGACGACGGAGTGAAAGTTAACCACGTCAAAGTTCAGACTTCTGTCGAGGGAAAGAACATGAAGATATTGGCTAATATTTAATATGCTAACTGTAATCAAGGAGAACCATGGATAAATCGGTCGTTGAAAACTTTGCCGTTAATGCCCGCACTAAATTAATTGCCGAGATCACTTATATGGCGGGCTTGATCGGTATTACCAAGAACAAGATCGCTCAACCTTTGCCTCAGTCAACAGAAGATTTGCAATTTTTTGACGTGGGGCTAAATGACGTGGTCGAATTACATGGAAAATCAATTCGTCAACGGTCAATTTTAATAGAAGAAATTAAACATAGAGGAAAGACATCTGGTCATGCAGAAGCTTTCCAATCTGTTATAGAAGAGGTTGCTTATACCTGGTTCAATCGTTTGATCGCTATACGATTTATGGAGGTCAATGACTACCTGCCGTCTCGGGTGCGGGTGCTGTCGTCGGATCAGCCCGGCAAGCAAGAGCCGGACATAGTGACCACACCGTTTGCCAGTGGTCTTATATTTTCCCCAACTGAACGAGAGTTAATTTTTGAATTTAAAAGTAACAATCAATTAGATGAATTGTTTCGCTTTCTTTTTATCAAGCAATGCAACAGCCTACACGAAGTTTTACCCGATTTATTTGAAAAAACTTCAGATTATACCGAATTGCTTTTGCCCATTTCTTTTACCGACAGAGAAGGGGTTGTCCATCAACTTGTAACTGACATAGATGAAGCCGATTTTGATGTAAAAAAGGGAGGACAAATTGAGATCATCGGTTGGCTCTATCAATATTACAATTCGGAATATAAAGATCAGATCTATTCTGATTTGAAAAACAACATCAAGATTGACAACGAACGTGTGCCGGTGGCAACCCAACTTTTCACACCGGCTTGGATCGTTAAATACATGGTGGAAAACACCTTGGGCAAATTGTGGCTTGAAAGTCATAGTAACGGAGGATTGACCAATAAATGGCGCTATTATTTACCCGCAGCATCACAGGCAGAAGCTGTGGAACTTGCTCTAGCATCGAGACAAAATTTGCCGCGAGAACTAAATCCAGAAGAAATCAAGATCATCGACCCTAGTATGGGGAGCGGTCATATTTTGGTCTATGCTTTCGATGTGCTGATGCACATTTATGAACGGTGTGGCTATACAAATAGAGATGCTACAATACTCATTTTGCAAAAAAATCTCTATGGTTTAGATATCGACCGTCGGGCGTTTCAGTTGGCATATTTTGCTGTCATGATGAAAGCTCGGCAATATAATAGGCGAATTTTGCAGGAAAATATCCGTCCCCATGTGTATGCCATCAATGACAACAGTTTGTTAACGCCCGAACTTATTAAAGATCTGGCACAGGATAATCAAGCTATGCGTGATGATCTAGTATCTCTAGCTGGCGATCTTGCGGGGGCTGAGATCTACGGCAGCTTGATCGATGTTAAACCAATAAATTTTGCCGCCATATACGATCATATTGAGGCTTTAAGA
>JAAYOA010000015.1 GCA_012520525.1 Clostridiaceae bacterium
CCTGTCACGCTGGAGGTCGAGGGTTCGAGTCCCTTCTGCGTCGCCAAAGAAACCGGTTCTTTGGAGCCGGTTTCATTTGCCCAGATAGCTCAGATGGTAGAGCAGGGGACTGAAAATCCCCGTGTCGGCGGTTCGATTCCGTCTCTGGGCACCAAAATCACTCCGTTACGGATACAATCGTAGCGGAGTTTTTTGTTGCTCTGAAAAGCCTGATCATCAGGGCTTCTGCTCAATCGTTGAAAACTGGCAAATAGCAAAAAACTGTCGGACAAGTTTTGTTGCGACAGTACTTTGTTTCTAGCAGAAATGATTTTACAAAATATTTGTAGAAGGAGTCTAATTTTATATATACCAAGCTAAAGGATGGATGATTCAATGAAGAAAAAAGTAGCTTTTATTTGTGTGCATAACTCCTGCCGCAGTCAAATTGCAGAGGCATTAGGTAAATACTATGCTGCTGATTTTTTTGAAAGTTATTCAGCAGGAACGGAAGTTAAGGATCGGATCAATCAAGATGCTGTGCGAATCATGAAAGAATTATATGGAATTGATATGGAACAAGACCAGTATCCCAAAACCATATCTGCTATCCCTAAACCTGATATTGCGATTTCCATGGGATGCGAGGTTGGCTGTCCATTTATTGGACAAAGCTTTGATGCTGATTGGAATTTGGACGATCCTACCGGTCAGAGCGATGATATATTTAAGAAAACAATAAAAGAGATTGAGCATCAGATTTTACAGCTCAGGGATTCATTAATAATCAACTAACTGTATTATAGCTATAAGTGCAAACTTGCGTTTTAAATTCCACTTTAGAATTGCGATTTCATTTTAACTTGCAGTTCCCATGGAGGATACAGTTTCATAAAAACACTTGCAGAGAACAATAAGATTGCTGTAAAATCTCTGGCAAAATTAGAAAAGCAATTGCTAGATCGCCAGATACAGCCTTTTGTCATTACGGCTCATACTGGTTGGAGTGACGATCTGGAATTCGTTTTTCGTCATAAAGACAAACTTTGCAATCCCCTTAGAAAACTAAAACTGGAGGATCCCGATGCCCCCTACGATGCCTATAATGAAAGTGATGACACCGAAGAAAATATAAAAACGAGATATCTGTCAAAAGTAAAAGATCGAGGTTAATTCATTATTGGGATTAATTGAAAAATAAAATGCAGAAAAGATATTACGCTGCTTATGGCAGCAATCTAAATATTCAACAGATGAAGCAAAGGTGTCCTAGTGCAAGAACCATTGGTACTTCAACAATTCCCGATTACGAATTGCTGTTTAAGGGCAATCATCGGGGAGCATACCTCACGATTGAAGCTAGACTAGATGCTGAAGTGCCTGTGGGTATATGGGAAGTGGATCCAGAAGCTGAAATGGCACTGGATCAATATGAAGACTATCCCACCCTTTACTATAAAAAAGAAATGATTCTTCCTGTACACGAATTTGCATCTGGAGGGATCAAAGATCGACCTGTATTTGTTTATATCATGGATGAGAGTCATCCTCTAGCTATGCCGAGTAGGGAATATATTGAAATTTGTCTGGTGGGATATGAAGATTTCAATTTTGATGGGAGTTATATTTACATTGCGATAAATCAGTACAAAAAGAGTGTCAAGTGAGTGAGCGTAAATATTAGGTACATTTATAGTAGACTGTCTTCCACTTTGATTGGCAAAGCTATTTGAACGATACAATAAATATTAACGCTAACTAATTTATGTTAAAATTTTGCTTCTTTATTTTAAAATATAAATTTTATGCTCTTTTTATTAAGAAATTATCTATTTTTTATATGTTCTTATGATATAATTTCTTAGTTAAATTTTAAATTGTTTTTAACTAATTATGTATTTTTAATTAATAAAATATACATCATATTTGCATAGGGGGTTTCATATCGCTATGCAATGCCAAGTCCTTAAATTGGAGGTTGTTGAAGTATGAAAAAAGATGCCAAGACTGTATTTGCTTTAATTTTGGCTTTTTTTATGATTCTATCTTTTTCAAATGCATTTACAATGCCTTTGTTTGCTGAAGAAATGACGAATCAATCAACCGATAATAATCTTATGATTGAACTTGATCAGAGTATAAGTGTCTCTCAGGATAACAGTGAGCTTGTATCTTTGGAGAGTGTTGAACCACTAGATGGCAAATCAGAGTCTGGTGAAAGTGTTTCCCAACAGGGTGAAGAATCTGTTGCATCGGGAAGTGATACCCAGGCAGAGGACGAACCCGCTATTTTGGAAAGTATCAATCAGGAAGATAGTAAATCTGTATCTTCAGAGAACGCTACCCAACAGGACGATGAATCAGCCCTTTCAGAGAGCACTACTTACCTGGAAGGCGAATCGTCCAGTTCAGAGAGCATTGCCGAACAGGAAAACGGCTCTTTTTCTTCAGAAAGTGTCGTTCCAGAAAAAGGTGAATCTGAATCTTCAGAGGATGAGGTCTTTGAAGATGACGCCGCCACTGTTTCTGAAAAAGAGGTTCAATCTGATGAAAGCCAATTTTCCCAACGACCTAATGTCAAAAATCTTGTGCAAGAGGATGAAGAACTTCTTCTGTTGACATCGGATGAAGCTCATTTAAAAGAGTTTAAAATTAATAATATCATTGATGGTACCGGTCCCTTTGACACCGATGACGATCCTTCCAGCCCTTACTATAAATTAAGAGATGGAAACGATGAAAATGATCACAATCGTATAGTGCGATCTTTTGATACCATCGCATACGACATTGACTTCGCTGCCCAACCCTTTAATCCCGAAAAGAAATTCAACGAGGCTGTAATTTGCTTTGAGTTCGTCCTTCCCCTGAACAAAGACAAGGCGGAGTGGGACGTCACAACTATGAGCTGGATGGATCCGGGTTCCAATATTTTTGAGGGTGATGTGACATATGACTTTGACGGTGATGGGGTAGACGAAACCAAAACTTGCCAAATCATTCGCGGTACAAAAACCCTCAAAAGCACGGGTAGCCAACCCACAGCGATTCCGGGTGCCGGCACTTTAAATGCGGTTGTTAAAGTAAAAAATATGCTCAAGGGAGAAACCGTACAGCCCCTTTTTACAGGCTGGATTGAGCACAATCAATCTGGAGATGAGCTGATCAACTCCTTGCAGATCGTCACGGGCAATGCCGCAACTTGTTCCCAACATTCTATCTTAGAAGCGGTCACCACCCGCCCCGATGTCGTTACAGTTACGACGGATCTGCGCTACAATGTTCAACTTTTACCTATGTCGGATAGCTATGCAGCCATTGGAACATACGATTTTAGTACTGGTAATGATAAAGCTTTAGATAAGACTGCCGGCAGTGTTACCGGTAGAGCCGACGCGTTTGGCATCACGCTGCAACTTTACAATAATCCCGATCGCGGTTTAAAAGGATTGGAATTGCCAGTTGGTCCCATTACTTTTGACGTTGTCTTGGAAACAAAATTTATACCGAGTGCGGAAGGAGATTTCCTTACCGACGAACAACAAGCAGATGTGGGCAAAAACTACGCCCCTGTAGTATATACTTATGGCGCTCAGGCAGAGCCTAGCACCGACGAAAGACCTTTAGGTGAACTTTCCAGCTATGCAGTTTGCGCGGCACCAAAGAATTCAGGGATGGAAGGGCTGCCCTCCCTATCTTGTTATCAAGGTGGCACTTGGAATGCCCAAAAGAACGAAAATGTTGTCAGTTTTACAGTTGATCACTATGAAATAAAGTACAACACCTTTCCTAATGGCAATCTTGGCGACGCCCTGAACAACGACCGTTATTTCAATCCCAGAATCGGCGTGCAAAACATTGGTTGTTTTTCGGGAGGTGCAATGTGGGTGGTCACACCTTTCTATAATAATGGAACGACCAATCCGCAGAATAAAGGTACGTTCATTCTTGACGAATATAATAAATCGGGAAATTTTGAAACCTCTATCAAAGATATTAATCTCCGGTCTTCCTCCCAGAGCGGCCGGGAGTTGCCCATCGTCACCGACAACTCTAATCAGACAAACAGAGAAGACGATATGGCCGTTCGGACCGTATTTATTTCACGCGGCGGTGAATTTGACTGGCGCATAGCCTGGACGGTTTTACAAGATGATCCCCATAGCTGGGCTTTTCCCGATGTACTCGAACGTCCGTCACACGTTTACGGAAGTTGGGCGTTAACTGGACAAGATGTAGCTGTCCAACAGCAGGACTTAGCGATCGGACTGGGACTTCATTTTTCTGAGAAATCTGATGCAAATAATCGTGTTGTTGCCACAAATATTTTAGCCAAATTTGATGCTGACGTTGTCGAGCTTCAGAATCAACACACCGCATCGGGTGTGCATCAAAATGGACTGGAATATAAGCTTCTTTTTGCTACCAAGGCAGATGGATCAAATTGGGCTAATCAGGATGAAATGAATCATGCCACGTTAGAAGACTTGGTATTTTATTCATCCATGGGTGACGTTCCTAATAATCATGCTTGTGTCGGCATTCTTGCTGAAGTGAGACCCCAAGGCGGTGATCCCAACGTTGTGACAAAGAATCAAGAAGGCAGCCGAATTATGATTGAAGTCGGAGCCAAAGTAAGAAAAGATTCTAATCTAGTTGACAACGTTTACGCGACAGTTGTTGGAGGCACGATATATACCCGTGAAGCATGGGAGGCTTGTGAAGGTAATATTCCTTCTCTAAAAGGAAATGATCCAGCTTCACCGATTGAGTTGCCGCAGTCAACATTTACCGATTACAGAGTTTATGAAAAAGCATTCTACAATGATGCTGGTTATGCGGGGGGACACACGGGAAACCAAAATTACGGTGATTCCCTCAGAATTCAGAGTGTTGTGCCTTCGATTGTCAAAAAGGTGGCTCAGCAGGAGGCTGGTGAAGATAAATCCATTTATCAAATGGACAGTGGTCAAAGATTTGTCGACTTTGTTATTACTCCTTCTTTAAAAGGTTTGCCGGAAGGAGTTGTTGAAACAACCACACTAACAATCAGAGATACATTAGATAAACATCTTCATTACGTCGATGGAACTGCTTTTATTGGCGGCACCTACCAACAGCACACCGAGCAGGGCAAACCCGGAAAAGTTATAGGTGGATCCCAGGAAGATCCAATCATTACTATTAATGAAGATGGCAACACAGTGTTGACTTGGATTTATGAGAATGTCAGCTCGGCAGATGTTTTGCCGGCTATTAGATATACGGCACAGATCGGCACACCGGGCAATGACAATACCGACGTGAGACACAATCAGACGTTAACTAATTTTGCTAGTGTCCAAGCCCGCGGTGACTTTAGACCGTTGGAAATTTCTACTGGAAATCTTTCGAAGACCGAGATACTGGTTGCTAAATTAAAGCTGTCAGCTATCTCTAAAATCGCCGATCAAAAGTATTACAATCCCGGCGACGGCATGGGCTATGAACTCAGCGCAGGGAACAACGGTGCCAGTACGATCCGCGAAGTGATCGTCTTGGATACTCTGCCTTATAGCGGGGACAAATTGGGCAGTCATTTCGAAGGGACGCTTACTGTCGGTGACTTAACATTCAAAGCTGACGCTTTGTCTAACGGGGATCAATGGGAAGCGTACTATACAACTGATATTCTTGCTAGAGATACAGTGTCGGCTCAATATACTGCCGACGAATTGAGAAGCGGTGTGGCAAATGTCAGTGGACAAGAGATTCATTGGACGAAGGCCACCATTGCAGAGGACGGCAATGTGAATGGAGTTGAGGGCAAAGCAATTACAGCCTTTGCGTTCCTAGGGGATCTTTATTCCAAAGAAGCTGTCAAAGCCCACGTAAACTTAATCAATGGGGAATCCCAAAGTGGCAACCTCTTTATTAATCTCATGTCACAAGGCAACAATCAGACTGCCGCAAGAATTTATGTGGTACAGAGAGAGATTTCGGGTGTGCCTTGGCTTGATGCTAATAAGAATGGTCAACGAGAGACCACAGAAAGCCCGCTATACGGCGTAAAAGTAATCCTGGTTGCGAAACAGCCGAATGGTAGCTATCTTCCTGTAATAGATAAAGATGGAAACACCGTTGAGATCGAAACATCACGCACGGAATCAGAGAAGACATTCTTTGTTGTCATGAAGAATAATCTCAATCAAGATGTCAACGTTAAACTTGAAGCCATTGCTGAAGCAAACGGCAGTTATAGGTTTGTAGGTGTTCCAGCAGGTGATTTTGGTGTTGTTTTTGCATCAGGAGTTACTAAATTGAGTAATTTCATAGCTTCACCTGTAAATGTAGGATACGATTTGACCGACTCCGATGGCGTCCCGCTTTATAGCGATGGCAGCGATACCTATAGTCCAGGTGTTTTCCTGAAGCTAACACAGATATCTGATCTAATCATGCCTGAAATTGAGGATATGTTGGGTACCTACTTTGTTAGTCGGAGCAATGATTCTGGTTTTTATGTCGATAAAACTAGTGTAACGGCGCAAAAGAAGTGGGTCGGCGGCAGCAAAGTCAGACCGGAGTCCGTCACCTTCCAGTTGTATCGGGATGGCGAGTACATGGGTGAAGCCTATGACAAGACACTGCCCGGCGATCGAGACAGCAAAGTCACTTGGATCGATTTAGATCATGCCGACGACGAAGGCAATGTGTACAGCTATACCGTAAAAGAAGTTGAAGTGGCAGGGTTCACTTCGACACAAACGGAGAATGTCATAACCAATAAGTA
>JAAYOA010000016.1 GCA_012520525.1 Clostridiaceae bacterium
ACTCATAAAACATAAACTCGATGATCTTGATATTAACTGAGTATGGCAACTTCAGCGACAAGATTCAAGTTGTAGATAACTATCTCAATGCGGTTCATTATACCAAAAAAGACCCGTTCTATAATAAGAACGGGTCTGATCTGACAATTTTAAAAATTTTACAACTTAGATCTTATAGACCTAGCAATTTTAACAATTCTGCTTTCGGACGCGCACCAATGACTTTATTTACAACTTCACCATTTTTGACAACGTAGAGCGTGGGTACACTCATGACATTAAACTGCTGAGACAACTCAGGGTTCTCGTCAACGTTGATCTTAGCAACTTTGGCTTTAGCGCCGACTTCATTTGCTAATTCATCAAGAATTGGTGACATCATCTTGCAAGGGCCACACCACTCTGCAAAAAAATCTACTAATACTGGAACGTCAGATTGTAAAACTTCACTATCGAAATTGCTGCTATTGACTTGAATTACTGTCATGATTAATCCTCCAATTTTCATATATTATTTATTTTCATCAAATTCCTTCACGATTTGGATTGAAAAAGTATTGTTCCATCACGTTCTAAACCATTGTAACACGATTTATTTATCTTTTCTGTAACACAACTTACCGTTCATCAATAGGATCTGAGGCCGAATCAAAGACAATTTCGCCCGGTCTAACCATACCTAATTCATCTCTTGCTATGCGTTCTATATAATCGTCATTATTGACATTCTCAAGCTGACTTGCCAACGATTCACTCTCTTTGCTCACTGCGTCGAGCTGTTCATTCAGCTCTGATTGTCGTTCTAGCAACTGTGCTCTAGTATTTTGTTGACGGACTAAGACAATCACCGTGGCAATGACCAAGATGACAAGGAGAAAAACGATGAATGGACCTGTCAAGCGAATTTTTTTGACGGGTACAGAATTTTGCTCATTCGATTGAATGCCTTTGGTTTTCATTGTTGCTCCCTGTTTTCAAACTCTAAAAATTAAGATTGAAATAGCAATTCTACCAATAATTTTAAATAGAATCTATACTGAAGTGTAAATAATGGGTGTGCAAAATAACTCTCGTTGATAACCAATTTTTTGTAAAACTATTATTAAATCTTCTAATTTAGATTTATTTTATTATTTCATAAAGTTCAGCTGCTTCATCTTTTCTAACGGTGTTCGCCACTTTAACCACTTTGATTTTTGTATTCCCAGTGCCAAATCCAATATCAATGAAATCACCGGGCTCAATATTTGTACCAGGTTTTGCCACCCGATCATTAACTTTGACGCGTCCCGCCGAGCACATCTCATTGGCAACGGTCCGCCTTTTGACAATTCGCGAAACTTTTAAAAATTTGTCTAATCTCAATTTTTCCTCCAAGATAAGCGCTTGCTATTTTGTAGATCATCTCTCACAGACGGTATAGACGATTTAATTATATCGTATCCATCAACGACAACGGGGTTGTCACATCCTTAGGTGAATTATTAGATCTATTTTTAACAGATCCCACCGCTTTCTTCGTTTTTTGTATCCTTAGTTTCGGACTGCACACTTTGGATGAAATCCTGATTCCTTGCCTGTAGACATAGTTCTGGATCTATATTCGCCAGTCGCGCCAACTGTACCACATCAAAAAGCATATTTCCTATGCATTGCTCTAACTCTGATTGAGAACAACGGGAATCAGACTCTTCTTCTGGTTCAATCTCAGTTTTATAAAGGCGTAAAGCGTCCTGATCCGAACCAGTCAACAATTCACGAAAAGCAGTTCCATATTCATTAATTCTCGCAACCAAATCCTTCGTTTCCTGCACTTGATCGACGGAAGCCATTTTCTGTAAACGAGCAGCTTTTTTTTGCAACTCTTTTGCCCTCAATAAAGCTGGCATACTCAGAGGCACGCGTTCTAAAACAGATAATTTATTATCTTTATGTTCAGCGGATTTATGTTGTGTCCATAACGTAACAAGATCAGCTTCATCTTGCACCACATCGTCGCCAAAAACATGACTATGACGACGAATCAATTTCTCACAAATACCATCGACAACTTTCTGTCGATTAAATGTTCCGGCGCGCTCGCCGAGTACAATGTGAAAGGCAATTTGCATCAGCACATCACCCAACTCCTCGCATAAATCAGCTGCATCACCGCGCTGAATCGCGTCAATTGCTTCGTAGGTTTCTTCTAGAAAATAAGGTGCTAATGAGTGATGTGTCTGGGCGGCATCCCAAGGACAGCCGTCCGGACTGTTTAAAAAGTCGATTAAAGCTATTAAATCTTGCCAACTAAAGGGACTTTCAAAAGAAAATTTTGATTTATGATTCATAGTAACGCAACACCATACGGTCGAAATTTACCTTCTCATTAAATTGTTCAGGGAAAAATATTGTTTGATGAAACATAGCAAATTCTTTGGTATTTTTACGCAACCAAAGTGGTATTGGTGCATTTAAAGCCTTACAAAGAGCGAGCAAACACTCTTCCACCTGTTTGCTAAAACTCTGAGTCAGATCGTTGGGGCGCGTCGTCTCCCTACCGACGATGTGATTCTGTGTGTAAAGGGTCATTTCAAGTCGCATCTAATACTCTCACTAAGGTTTTAAAAAATTAACAAACAAAACACGTGTTAGCAATAAACATATCCTAAACTAAACTTGTCTCAAAGAGACAGAAACCCTATACTTCATACCCCTCCTTAAAGCTCGTCAGTGCCCCTGTCGAGCTTTTTCTCTGTTTGACTATTTTTAACCACGGTTTACATCCATGCAAATATGATCATATCAACGATTATATTAATAACTCTAGTAAAACATTAAGTCGAATCTATTAACAGCGTCAAGTCAATTAAACTTAAAGATGATTAATAACCATCCGAAAATGAAAACCATCTGAAAATTTAGTCGTTTTCATCTGTTGCAGCTTCACTTCTATTCGACAATGAATTTTCTAGAATATCTTCACTGGGATCTTCATCGAGGTCCTCATCCACTTCTCTGTCAATCTCCTCGACCGATAGAATTTCTTCACCTTGAAAACTGATCCGATTTTTAAACCAGCGCCACCACCTGCGCTTATCTTTGAGATCATCTTCCTCTGTATCGATCTGTTCGACAGGTTTGGTTAAAAGCTGAGGGTTTCTGACGAAATTTTCAAATGTTTTTAATGTTTTAATTAAATAATAGCCATCGCAAATGCGCTCATCTATGGTTACAGCTATATCCACCATGCGTCGCCACTCTACGCCATTATCCTTGCCGGGAAATGCTTTCTGGTAAGTTCGACCAATGGTCATGAATACCGATGTCGTGCCAAACTCATAGAGATGATGGAACGGAGCATCAGCACCTATACTTCCCAAATGAGAAATAAAGAGCGATGAATAAAAGGGCAGAATTTCCCTCATCGCAGTCGGTAAAATATTATGAAAGTCCAGAAAGTTCAGAGTACTGCCTAGGATACGATTAAATAACCGAGGCGCATTAGATAGGGTTCGGATCATCTTATCATCGGCCTTGATCTTGCCTTCCTGTACATTCGCAATATGATTAGCCATCTTCTCGGTCACATCATATATGTTGTCATCGGATTCAAAGGGAATCCTTGCAACGGATTCCAACGAATCATCTGACATCGATTCTTTGACTACAAGCAAAACTTCAAATTCTTTTCTCTGATACAGCCTTCTACCCGCGACAAAGCGATTACTGCGAGGTCTCTTATACATCGTCTGGAGCATGGCGGCAGTAATAATATTTAACAGAGTAATGCGCTTACCATTTTTGCGATTTTCTTTAATGAAAGCTCGCGCATTTGTCACTTCGATTGACATCCGGTAGTAAACCGCAGACTCGTTACGTTTCCGCATGATATAAGGCATAATGCGGTTCATGGGATCACCATCACGCACCAGTTCTCCATCACTGCGTTTTTTACTAAATAATGCCATTGAAAACCTCCAGAATATAATCTGAAAATAATTTCCAGTTAATTAACAAATTTTGATCATTTTAACATATAATCACATAAATATTGTGCTAGTTAACAAATTTTGATCATTTTAAAAGTCTAGCTGGCAATTATTGTTCTGCAAGGGGAAATTTTTGTAATATAATCTTATGCAAATGTTTTTAACAAGTAGCCTGCCTTCTAGATAGATTTCCTCAATGATATGGAACGACAAAAAGGAGTTTCACTGTGGATTCAACATACTCAGTAGCAATAATCGGTTGCGGCGTCGTTGCCTCAAAACATATGCGTGCCATAACCAGTATGCCCCGCCGACTACGTCTCATCGGAGTGGCCGATCCCAACACAGAACAGTCACGTAAAATAATAAATGAACATTTCAAACAATCAGATATACCCATTTACAACAGTTTGTCTGAATTGCTAGAACATTGTGAACCGGACATTGTTGCCATTACTACCCCCAGCGGCACTCACTTTGAACTGGCCAGAGAAGCAATGACCGCCCGCTGTAACCTTGTCTTGGAAAAGCCCATGACGCTTGATCTGTCAGAAGCTCGGGCGTTGCTCGATTTGGCCGAAGAAAAAGAAGTCAATCTGGTCATGGGACACATCTATCGCTATGCACCTTTACTTGATTTAATTCAAAGTGATATTGCAACTGGTCGATTTGGCAAAGTTTTTAGTGGAGATGTGAAAGTGCGTTGGGGTCACGACCAAGCTTATTATGATCGGAGTCCTTGGCGAGGAACATGGGCTCAAGATGGCGGTGCCTTGATGAATCAGACCATCCACGCCTGCGACTTAATGTGTTGGTTGATGGACGATGAACCCATCGCCGTCAACGGTCAGATTCGCCAATTGGCCCACAGCATTGAAGCCGAAGATCACGGTGCAGCCATTCTCAGTATGTCAACCGGCGCTATCTGTATGATTGAAGGAACGACCAATAATTCTCCTCTCAACCAAGGAGCAACCATCCATTTAATCGCCGAAGATGTCGAAGTGTCAGCTGGTATTCTCAGTGGCAAGACTTTTTTTGATGTGAGAGATCGCAAAGGTCGCTCTCTGAAATGGGAATATTTTCGCCGATTATTTAAACAAATTCGCCAAACAGGTGGCATCAGTGCGATCAAGCGCATTGGGCGTCCCCACAGTAATCTCTACTATGATTTTGTCAATGCTCTAGACCATGGCACTCCCCCCAGAGCCGATGCCGAAAGTGGCGTCCTGAGTGTGGAAACAATGTTGGCCATTTATCGCTCTGCTTTGGAAGACGGGCGCACAATTCGCTTGCCCATGGACGACTTTACCCTTTCAAATATGACGGGTTATTTTGACTGAAATTTAAACTGAAGAAATAAAATGTACAAACGCCGCAAATGTAATCTTTTACAGTACATTGCGGCGTTTATTTTTTCGACATTCATAGGCGGGACAGAATCATTTTCACTAAGTTGATCATGATACAATTCCCCA
>JAAYOA010000017.1 GCA_012520525.1 Clostridiaceae bacterium
ACAACCTTAATATTAGTTTAATTGATCTTTCTATAGCGTTGTGGAGACATATTAAAATATTTAGTAAACACCTTGCTAAAATATTTAGCATCCGAATAGCCAACACTATCAGAAATCATCC
This sequence comes from Clostridiaceae bacterium, assembly GCA_012520525.1. Classification (GTDB taxonomy): domain Bacteria; phylum Bacillota; class Clostridia; order Saccharofermentanales; family Fastidiosipilaceae; genus JAAYOA01. Next base: position 122 of record JAAYOA010000017.1, read on the forward strand.
CTATTGGTTGCATCGTTTCAGTAAGTAATTTCTTCGCCTTATTCATACGGCAAAGGGTTAAATATTCGCTAAATGATTTTCCAGTCTCTTTTTTAAATAAAGCACTAAAATACGATGGAGAAAGGTCAACGAAATCAGCGACTTCTGTCAAACTGATCGGAGTCGAGTAATGATTATTGATATAATAGATCGCTCGATTAACTGGAGAGTTTTTATATGACTGCATTTTTAATGCATATGGATTCATTAAAAACTCAACCTTCTGTAAAAAGATCTTGACATACTCTTGAACTGTTGAAGCATGACCTAGCGTATTATATACGCCTTGAGTATCAGATTCAATATTCTGGCTCTCTAACAAATCACCTATCATTATTAATATTCGGTGGCTCAATTCAAATAAAATAATGGGATCAATATTCCGTTCTTTAATATTTACCAATGGCAAAAAAAGTTTACTTATATAGTCCACGATCCATTCGATCTCACCACTTTCAATAACAGTATGAAAGACAGCTTGCTGAAACGGCGAAAACACGTCAGATACACGCAAAACTTTCAAGTCGTTAAACTTATATGGCATGACAATATGATCGTGATCAGAAATGAGTCGCAATCTAACCGAACGCTCAGCGTTGCTTAAACAATATTGCAAATTATCTATGGTGCACATTGACTTTGCAGGACAAAGGGTTAGTGACATATTCTTATATTCATCAGGAATATTATTAAATTTTTTTATGACTCGTACGTAGAGATCTAACTCAGAACATTTTCTTTCAGAATCAAATTGAAATAACCAATAAACTCTCGAAAAGACTGTTATTGACTCAATAACTGAACAATGATTAGACAAAACACTTTTTACTGTAGGAACTAACCACTTTAAGGCAAATGATACAAGTTTACTATTTTCTTGATGTAAATTATCAATTTTAATAATAAATATGCCTACTGGCTGATCCTTTACTAAATTAAAATAATCTAAACTTCCCTCCATAGTATGACTCGCACTTGAACACACACTATTATAATTTTCGAGGTTTAAAGCTAAGTTTGTTGCAATAATTTCTAAAAGCCTTCTCTTCATCAGCATTCTTTCTACCAATTGAAAATTGGTTTAAACTACCGTGAATAGATTATAAAACATAAAATTAAAGAAGCCACATTTTATTATAATGTTAGTTTCTTATATTTTATATTGTAAAAACTTCGTGGTTGATCAAATGATCTTCCACGAAGTTTTTAACATTTAATGTTATTTGAGATTAAATTACTTTCGACTTCGAGGGTCGTACAATTTTTGTATCTCTATTCTCTAACAGGTCATCGATTTGCTCGATGTCATTCAGGTAACCACCAATTTCCTTATATGTATCTAAGGTCATAGTAGCTTCCATTGGAGTAACACTAGCAGGAGTAGGAACCCACGCAAATGCACCCTCAGGCATTAACTCAACACAAGCCTCACAAGTAATACCGCCACCTGGCATAATATGAACAGGCTGACCGTTAATTGTGTACTTAATCTTACCTTCTTTAAGAGCTGCATTAACATTCAAAGAGCGCTCTTTAGAAATAACGTCACGGACACCGCCGCCAAAGCCAGCGACAACAGAAACGTTACAGTTACAGGGTTCACAGTTGGTTCTGAGATACTCAAGCACTTGCTCAACTTTTTCAGGGATCGGATGAGGCACTGGCTCAAGATCTTCATTTAGTATGAAGTACTCAGCTCTTACTGCAGTAGGTTCGGTAACCAGCAGACGGAGTCCAGGCCATGCAACATCTTTATCGATAGACTTGATGGCGTCAACACCCTTCATAACAGTTGTACCGCCCCAGCCGTCACCTGGATTACCAAAGTAACGTCCCGGTGAGCTATATGTACCTACAGGAGTAATACCGCTGTCACGATAACCATAACGAAGACCTGCTGTGGTATGAGCTGTCATCTTAGTTGTAATATCATAGTCGATTGCGATAACTTCATCAATGAATTTTTCATCGCCCCACAGATCACGCCAGCGTTCCAGCGTAAAGGTTGTAGCAACAACAGTACCGCATCCAATTCTCATACGTTCAGCTTGTACGCCGTCTATGATCGGTGGCTTACCATGTTGGATAACTAATTCTTTAACTGTATTGGTGCGCAGAGTGACAGGCTTTTTGTTAAGCAAATCAGCTGTTGTGCGCAGTACCATGTGACCAGAAGGACTGGTATTCAAGTGAGAGCCACCGATGTACATGGTCTGTGAACCGTACTCAGACGTATTCATATAACCAACGATAGCACCTTCACGACGAACAGGAGTACCATTGTCACCCAAGAATTCGTCGGTGTCAATCTTAACTCTAGCACCATTAAAGGAAAGGATTGTCTCAGAAACACAGGATACAATGTCCACACCTTCAACTTTAGCGCCCGCTGTGCACTTGGCAGCGATATCTGTCGAATAAATATTTGAACCGGCACCAAAGCCTAATAATAATGGGAAGTTAGGCAATTGGGTATCGCTGTCGATCTTTAACATATCTGGATCAACGATATTTAAAGGCTCGTTGCGGAACAGTTTGTCGTTTTCATTTGTATAACGACCGCATGCACCTGTACGTCCAGGTCTGATTGTACAGTGGATCGGACAAACTTGACAGACTTCGGTTTTCTCTTCTACTTCAATCTGCTCAATAGCATCAAACTTACATAATTTGAAACACACTGCACAGCCAATACAATCGTCTGTAATGAAAGCTTTGTTGTCTTCCAGCTTTTCAATAATATTGCGTGGACAATTTTTTATACAAATCCCACACGCTTTACATTTATCGTTAATAACGCGAAATAATTTTTTCTCCATTTGTAACCTCTTTAATAAATATCTCTATTGATGACTAAAATATTTTGGGTGTATGGTTTTAAAACTGTAGATTATGCTTCTGCTTCTAGCTTAGTTTGAGCATCATGCAACATCTTATTGCGATCGAAAATCTTGGTAAGTATTGTTTGAACAATGAATGCCACAACAAATGCATTGATCGTTGAAATGCCCCAATTTACAGTGAAATTGACAACGATGCCAGCAGCAACTGCAACAATACTGATCCAAACGAATTTTGGATAATGAGCGTGAACTAGTTTTAGATCGGGATATCTCTTACCAACATTATAGGTAATGAAATAATCTGCAATAATAACACCACCGAGAGCCGGGAAAGTTGAAGCTAAGAAAGATAACCAGGAACCAAAATAGTTATAGAGTCCCAGTAATCCAGCGATTGTACCAACTCCACCGAAAATGATAACCAGCGTTGTACGCGGAACTTTAGTAAAGATATTCGCCAGGTTCAACGAACTGGAGTAAACATTACCTTGAGCCGTTGACCAAATATTAGCGATCATAGCGAACCATGCAGGAGCCAAGAGAGACTGTGCTTGCAAGATGAACGCGATGTCAGACTCACCATAAACTAACATGCCGATGATACCGATCAAGATCATAAACGGAGCGCAGATACCTAGTGAAACAAGCATGACAGCAGCGGCTGTTCCTTTAGTCTTAGCAAAACGCATGACGTCCGGCGTCCATGCAACAGCTCCACACACAACAGATCCAACTGCAATCGTAACAACTTTATTGAAAGGCAATACATCAGTCTGTTGGATTGCTATTAAAGAAGCCCATCCGCCCGCATCTTTGACCGCGAGAACGATAGATAATATACCGAACGCTACAACTAAAATCGTAGCAACCATACCGATTTTATTCATGATCTTAACACCCTTAAGCGCGGTGTAAGTCATTAGAATACCAGCTACAATCGAAATCGGAATCTGCGGCACTGCAGGGAATAAAGCATTAGTAATCGAACCAATCAAATGACAGTTAATTGAGAACCATCCGAGGAGGGTAACCATAACCGCGAGTGATACTATAATAGATCCAAGATTACCAAAGGTATATCGAGATAATAATCCAAACGTCATACCCGTCTTCATTGAAATGATTCCTACGGTAATACCAATTGTAATCAAGATAGCATAACCTAAAGCAAGTGCTTTAACGGCTGAGAGAAAATTTGGTGAACCCAACGCAATTTGTCCACCAGCTGTCATTATTGTAACTGTGAAAACGTAACCTATCCAAACGAAAACCAGAGAGAAAAACCCTTTTCTCTGGGACATCGGCACAGCACCTTGACTATATTCATCAGATCCGGCCTGTCTTGCTTCGATTTCTGCGTCAGTAACATTTACGTTATTTAAATCTTTGTTTTCCAAATTGGGATCCCTTTCTATAGGCTTTTAAGTCATATTGCAGGCTATTAAAGTCATAGAAAAATAAAAACTCTTCATGATTTTAAATTGAAACAGAAAACCCTAATTCATGGCTTAGGAGAAGCCTTTAAGAAGGATTCTCCTTAAATTGCCACTATGAAATTCTAAATTATTTTGTAATGAATTCAGGGTTACGTGATACGCCTGGAACATTCTTACAACGAACCATACGAAGTTCAGCGTCAATAACAACATTACTGGTACTGCACATATTACCAGATTGCAACGTCTTGAACGGGCAGTCATCAGGTACGAAACCATCTAGGAAGACCATGTCAAGTTTGTAACCTTCAGCGATCTTACCGTGATCTAAGCCATAGCAATCAGCAACGTTACCAGTACCCATTGCGATAAATTCTGCAGGATGTACATCCTCATATGCGTTAGCTAAAGTAGCAACGATTGTCCAACAACCTAGTGGTGAATAAGCTGCGGGTGAGGGCATATCTGAACCAAACATTAGTTTATCTTTCTTACCATACTTGACTGCTAATTCATATACATCCAGTATTTTAAGAGAACTACCGTGTGCTAGTACGTCGTAGTAGAAGTCACCATCGGACATAACTTTCTCGATGTCCTTTGAGGCCATCGGTGTAGGTCCACCGTTCAGTGCACAAATAACACTCGGATTAATCTTCAGAAGATCGTCAGCTGTGTATACAGCAGCTTTTCTGCAGAAAGATGTACCAGCATGAGATGTAACAACCATGTCGTACTTCTTCGCAACAGCGACCATTTCCTTCAGAGCATCAACGTCTTGTAAGGGGCTTTGACCAACTTCACCAACAACGTTGATACCTTCTTTTTGCATTTCTGCAAAGTCGGACTCTTGCAATCCGTCAACGAGCATCAATGCGCCACCGTGAATTTTTACACCGGCCGGGCGATAATTTTCCCAAACTTGTTTGCCAGCAACTGCCATAGCTTTAACACCAGAAACAGTGTAGGGGAAGCCGGGCATATTGGATGCGCCGACAGAAACCATGCTGGTCAAACCACTGGCTACTAAGTTCTGTGCAAAGCCAGCTGTTTGGTAAATAGCTAAGAAATCATTAATCGGAGGATGACCATGCGCATCGATCAGACCAGGAGCTACGTCCAAACCTTTACAATCAACAATAGTATTTGCTTGATCTTCCAGTTCAGCCTTCTCCTTGCCGACATATTTGATGACGCCATCTTCCGTGTAAATTACATCTGCGTCTAAGATCGGATTTTTAATATCTCCACTTACAACAGTTCCAAGATTTTTAAATAATACTTTTTTCATCGTATTCTCCCACATATTTGATTTAATGTCTTTGGCTAACATCAGCTGTTAAATTGCATTCTTGGGCGCAGCCGTGTAGACAGCGTCGCCTTTAGCAACACACTCACCGTCGATCATTACGATACTAATACCAGGGATAACATCGTTCTGAATTGCGTCAGTAGCATCTTTATACTCACTGCCCAGAGGTGCATCACAGATGACCAGGTCAGCAAAGTTATTTTCTTCAATCGTACCGGTATTTTCTAATTCAAATACAGCTGCGGTATTGCCGCTTGCACAAGCAATAGCCTGACCAACATCTAAATCTGTGGAAGAGGCGAAGAATGTGACCATTTCCCAAATTCCATGAGGATATAGACCGAAACCGGAAGGACAGTCGTTACCGACGATCACGCGATGAGGTTCATTGCGGCTGAGCGCTTTAGCAACAACTTCCTTGTTTTGAGCCATACTGCCCAACTGTGGACGAGTTACTTCAACAACTGAAGTCGTTTCATCAAAGAAACGGTTGATTTCTTCACTGCTGACGCGTCCTAAGCTGACGTGGCAAATGACATCTGGATTTAATGCAACGATTGTGTCAACATCAATAAAGTTTGAACCATGCAGATAAGCACCACCGCGGTGAATCGTAACTTTGATTCCTGCTTCTTTTGCCCATTCTACGATCTGACTTGCTGTTTCAACAGTATTTGCACTGCCGAGACCGATCTCACCTGTGTTATGGCAACCCATCTCTTTGAAACGTTTGAAATCTTCTTTGACAGCGTCTTTATGAAGAATGTAGGCACCAGCATAGACTTTCATCTTTGCAGGACGCACATTTGTAAACGTATGTTTAGTGGTTGTTGCCAATCCGCGCATACCTTCAGCATTCTTCGGTTTGCCTGGAATATGGGTTTCACCAACGGAGACTAGACCCGTGACACCAGATCTGACATAAGGCTCAATCCAGTTCATAGATTCTTGACGAGGAGTCCAGGATCCAACGACTGGGTGAGTATGACTGTCGAGCAGACCAGGCATAACGGTTGTGCCCTTAGCATCAATAACAGTTGCCTCATCATCTGTGAGGTCGTTACCGATTTTCTCGATAATTTTGTCATTAATTAAAATCGAATTAGCATCTAGTTTAGGCTGATCCATTTTGCCCGTATACAGACAACCTATATTTTTAATCAATATTTTTGACATTATACATATCCTTTAATCATGATAAACAGTTTATAACTTGTAGAACCTATGCTGTGAACTTATTTCGCAGCTTCAGCTTTTGCCTTTGCGTAGTCCTCAAGGGTCTTACCACCGATACGAGGATGGGGTCTTCCGCCATCAGTCAAGACAGCAATAACAACGATCTCATCAGCTTTCGGTGCATCCGGAATACCAAAGTTAGGAACCGTATCATAATGACTGCGGATAGCAGCTTCGTCGCGGAACATAAGGGGTAGGTCGATCAAAGCTCCCGGAGGGGCAACTTTCTTGTTACATGAAATCAATGCACTACAGGGTAGGCCGATTGTTTCGCGCATGGTTCTGCCATAGCGAGGATGCAGAATAGCACCACCGTGCTCGAGCTCGCCGTCCATACCGATGATAGCGCCTTTAGCGTAGTTCTCAACTTCGCCCGGTAAATATTTCAGAGCGATCTCTGTCAATGTAACGCCCAGTTCTTCACCGATATCGGTCAACTCTTGTAAGTCTTCCTGATATTTGCCAGCAAATGGGTTTTTGATAACTGCGCCGACGACTACACGAGTAATCGGTTTTTCAACTTTGCCGAAACCTTCAGCATAAATGGTTTCTACCTGTGAAACGATCTTTCTAATTTCTACTCCCATGGGGTGAACTCCTCTCATTTCTTTAAAAAATTTTTGTACGTTTAGTTGCTGTTACTGCAACTTTAAAAAAGTAGTCGAATCTTAACTACCTATAATTTTATTGTGAAGTGTATTTTCATATTTTTTTGTGTAAATCGTATGTTTAAAGATCAATTTCGTTAATATTTCATGTCGAATTATATAAATTAATTATTCTAACGACCCATTTTTTTTAAAAAAATAAAATTAATTTTGCTTTGACTGCAAGCAAAAACTAAATTTCAGATTATAAAATGACGCAAAAGGTACATCTTTTTTTATAAAATGTGTAAATTCTAACCTTAATGTCAGATTTGTTAAATGTGCCTTATTAGATAATTTTATGATTTTCTTGGTAATTAAAATTTACAAAAAAAGGAATTCCGTAAATTCACTGTAAGTGTTTACGAAATTCCTTTTTATTTTCATTTATATTTCAATTAAAAATAAGGATCTACTTGCTATCACTAATTCAAAATCAGACCCTATATATAAGGTTTAAACCTTATTAGATTGTGACAACAGGTTTGATTAGATCTTTCGGCTTATCTTTCATTAGGAAAAGAGCATCCTCTACGTGTTCAAAGCCATTAAATCTATGGGTGATCAGCGGATTGAGGTCCAATTTTTTGTTAACAACCAATTGGGAAAGTTTCTCCATACGTAGACGACCACCAGGCATCAAACCGCCAACAATTTGTTTGTGTCCCATACCTACACCCCATTCCACACGAGGAATTTGGATGTAGACACCGCCACCGAGATAGTTGACATTACCAATCTTACCGGCAGGTTTCAGAGCTTTAATAGCAGGTTCAAATGTAGATACATCACCACCAGCAATGACGATGCGATCAACGCCCTTACCATTAGTCAGGTCGAGAACTTGCTCATCAATCGGACCATCTTTGTAGCTAATGAAATCAGTTGCACCATATCCTTTAGCAGCTTCAATTGTAACTGGGCGGCTACCTACAGCAATAATGCGAGCAGCTCCCCGTAGATTTGCACCAGCAACAGCCATCAAACCTACCGGACCAATGCCGATGACTAAAACGGTATCACCAAACTGAATATCAGCTAATTCTACACCGTGGAAGCCTGTTGGAACCATATCAGCTAACATACATGCTTCTTCTGGTGAAATTTCATCAGGCAACAGAGCCAGGTTCGAATCTGCTTCATTGACATGGAAATATTCGCCAAAAACACCATCTTTGAAGTTAGAAAATTTCCAACCGGCTAACATACCATTGGAATGCATTGGATAGCCTGATTGCGCTTCCAAAGAACCCCAATCGGGCGTAATTGCAGCTACCATGATACGATCGCCCACTTTAAAGTCTTTTACGAGCGAACCAACTTCTTCTACGATACCGCAGCCTTCATGACCCAGAATCATATTTTCGCGCTCACCAATAGCGCCTTCCCATACTGTGTGTACATCAGATGTACAGGGTGAAACTGCGAGTGGACGAATGATTGCATCCAGTGGTCCACACTCGGGACGCTCTTTCTCAATCCAGCCCGTCTCACCAATTCTTAGCATTGCATAGCCCTTCATGTTTACCTCCAAGTAAAAAAATTAATAAAAAATGCTTATTGCTACTTATGATCAATGAAAACGGCTTATATTTACACATCTAAGTTTATGCAATAAGGAGTAGAATAGCAATATCACCCTACTCATCAAGCAAAAATTTTACAATAAAGTTGTTAATTTTAAACACACAAATTATGATTCCTATAATTTATTTTATTAATTTCTTCTAAACTCGACATAATAATCATATTTTTTAGAAATTTTGTTTGTTAAACTATCACGATCCATAAAATAATAAACAGTCGACAATAAATTTATTGTCGACCGTCTGCAGTTAAACTGTCTAATATTTATGATCCCTTATTAAAAATTAAAACCTAGGTTGTTCCATTTCAGCAATAACCTGCTCCGTTGCTTCTTTAGACATCGCTGTGCCTAAAAACAGTTTTTCTAAACCTTCGCGATCAAGATAACGACCAATGACAACTAGTCGACTATCATCCATATCTGGGCATCTGTGTATTTGATAAGATTTATTTACTAAATCAAAGTACAAATACTCGTCTCGACATGGAAAATATCCTTTTGCTCTTATGGTATGACCAAACCGTCCACTTATTAACACATGCAGTTTTGCAATGAGATCCGCCGGATTAAAGCAGTCAATTGCAGTAAATCCAATGTGCTCCATCTCTTCCATGTCCATATCTGCGCCACTGTGCCCATGAGCATGGGTTTCAACATGATGGTGATGGTTGTGCTCTGCTGCACGTTCTTCTGCCAATACTTCGGCAAATTTTTCCAGAAAAGACGGATCATAATCTTCTAGTAATCTAAACCAATCTTCTCGTTCCCATTTGCTATAATGGCGCAAAGGAAAAGTACAGTCGTCCGGAATACCTATATCCGCTCCTATACGCAGAAAATCCTCTTCATTTAAATCCTCGGATTTGCTGAGGACTAGGGTGCCAGCAGATTCTACTTGATCATTAAAATGCTCTGGGAAGGTGTGTCGATATTCAACATAATTCTCCCCATCCATAATTGTAATACCCTTTAACAAACGAATCCGATTATATTGGATGTTCCGCAAATTCTCAAAAATGCGATTGGGATGGGCTACACCGCTTGGTTCGACAAGCAAATAGTCTGGATCAAGCGCGTTCGCTATAGTTAAAATGGATTGAGAGAAATCCATATTCATTGAGCAACATATGCAACCTTCGGTAAGCTCCCATATTTCCATTTTGCTGAGAGCTTCTTCTTTGCTCATATTTTCCAAGTCTTCTTTAGCAAGCATCGGGCCATCCAGGTTCATTTCACCAAATTCGTTTTCTACAACTACGAACTGTCTCTGGCAAGCCTTTGCCATGGCTTTGATGAAACTTGTCTTGCCCGCTCCTAAAAAACCAGATATAACTAAAATATTCATATTTATTTCAAGATTTTGAATTTTCCTATAACTGGTAACTCTTTAGCTTTTCCAGTTGCTGCATTGACAATTCCTAATATCGAGAACACTAAAAATGCGATCGAAATTACGCTAAGGATGGTTGATATAAAGTATAGGCGGTAGGAAATTGATATAAAGATTGCCGATAAAATAGCTTGAATAATGCCGTATGCTACCTCTGCAATTAATAAGACCAAGCCTTGGTTTGCATGATATCTTGCGTACGGAGATTCCTTTGCTGCAAAAATCGGAATAAGCACTAAAAGACCTATATAAGATAAGACGGCCATCACTTTATTCTGTTGAATATCCATGGGATGAAATTGTGCAGTTGAGTCGTTCGTATTTGTAAATTGATTTACTGTATTGTTGAAGTTGGAATGTTGATGACCGTACTGCCCACCAAAGTTTGGTTGTTGACCATAATTTGGCTGCTGACCATAATTTGGCTGCTGACCATAATTTGGTTGCTGAGCGCCATAATTTGGTTGCTGAGCGCCATAATTTGGTTGCTGAGCGCCATAATTTGGTTGTTGACCATAATTTGGTTGCTGAGCGCCATAGTTTGGCTGTTGAGCGCCATAATTTGGTTGCTGAGCACCATAGTTTGGTTGCTGAGCACCATAGTTTGGCTGTTGACCACCATAGTTTGGCTGTTGACCACCATAGTTTGGCTGTTGACCACCCTGGCTTGGCTGTTGGACACCTGCAAAACCGCTATGAGTTACATCCGTTCCACTAGATTGAGGCGTATGTATTGCATCAGCACTCTGACCATTTACTACAGATTGTTGTTCCATCTCAACTGGGGCACCACAGTTCGTGCAAGACTGTGCATCATCTGCTATTGAAACACCACAATTTTTACAATTAGCCATTTTGTTCCTCCTTGAATTCATAAAACAGGGCTTCCTGCCAATTCATTTATTATCGCATACATTGACATAATATACATATTGTACCTTGGACTTCACAAAGTCTAATTAAAAAACTTTAACAATTAGAAGCGATCTAATTATAGCTTTTTTAAAATCGAACTAAAAGATTATACGTTATTTTTTTATGATCTGTCTGAATCTTTTTATAATTGTGTGCTACACCGTCATCTAAATCAATCGAAATATGTTCAATCGCTAAAGCACAGAGAAAACTTTCATAATGATCTAAAGCCGCCAACCTCTTTTTGATTTGTCTTAACTGCTTTTCGCCTTCATTAACTTTTTTTTGATTCAACAAGCAACATTTTTGGGAGTCGATGGTCTGACTTATTTCATTCAACCGCTGGCAAAGGTAATTTTGAAGCGGTTTAAAATATTTTTTTAGAATGATATCAGTTGTTTCAGAAGAATATCGGTGCATATAAACTAAGGCTTTGAAACCTCCCGCTTTGCCAGCACTGTATAGCCAGTAAATTGGACGTTTACGATAAGTACGCAGATGATCGTTGTAAAAATATTTATCAAAATAATCGCGCAGGATAGCTTTATCAGTTTCTATTGACCAATTGTCAGCAAACTCGTATTTTTCTCCTGCCAATGCTGTCGCAAGAAAATGAAGATTGGCTTTCAAGTGATCATCACCGAAGGCCGATTTTAGAAATGAAATAAAATAATCTGTTAAATCTCGTAGAT
>JAAYOA010000018.1 GCA_012520525.1 Clostridiaceae bacterium
CATGATGAATGCGGTGTGTTTGGCTATTTTTGTCCAGATGAGACAAAAACGGATGCTGCAAGACACTGTTATTTAGGTTTATTTGCGTTGCAGCACAGGGGTCAAGACAGCGCAGGCATCGTTGTCAATCATAACGGCAAGTTATTTTGTCACAAAGAAAAAGGGTTGGTCGTTGAGGTTTTTGACGATCTTACCCTCAATATGCTAAAAGGTCACGCCGCGATCGGTCACGTACGTTATCCGAGTGTGGATGCTGACAACGTTATTAATGCGCAGCCACTTTTAATAAAATCACGCAAAGGTCAACTTGCAATGGCTCACAATGGCGCGATTACTAACATTCCAGAATTACGCAACAAGCTTGAAGAACAAGGTGCAATTTTCCAAACCAATTCCGATGCTGAGGTTATGCTTTCCTTGATTGCCCGTAACATGATTGTGGCAAACCGCATTATCGATGCGATTTTTATGATGATGGCGGAGATCAAGGGCGCTTATGCATTGACAATCTTAACCCCTGATGCTGTCATCGGTGTGCGGGATCCCGACGGCATTCGCCCACTGTGTATCGGCAAGTCTGAACAGGCCTATTTTTTTGCTTCTGAGAGCTGTGCAATTGATGCAGTCGGCGGTGAGTTTGTGCGGGATGTTCTTCCTGGAGAAATTGTTATCATAGATCAGGATGGTGTTCACTCGGATATTTTCGCCCCCGAAGCTGTCGACGGTAAGAATCCTCCTGGTCAATTATGTTGTTTTGAGTTTGTCTATTTTGCTAGACCTGACAGCTGTTTAGACGGCGCCGATGTCAGTGAAGTTCGCAAAGAATGTGGTCGTCGCTTGGCGATGGAACATCCTGTGGATGCTGACATTGTAATTGGTGCCCCGGATTCAGGCATGATGGCAGCCATGGGTTATGCTAAAACGATGAACATTGAGTATGAACAAGGCTTGTTGAAGAATCGCTATGTCGGTAGGACTTTTATCCAACCGACTCAAATGCAGCGGGAAATTTCTGTGGGCATGAAATTTGCTCCAATAAAACATGCTTTGAGAGGTAAAAGGGTATGTATGATTGACGACTCCATCGTCAGAGGCACGACCATGAGACGAATTGTCGGTCTCCTCAAGGAAGCGGGTGCTACTGAAGTACATCTGCGCATTGCCTGCCCTCCAGTTGTTTATCCTTGCTTCTATGGTGTCGATACACCAGGTCAGTCCGAATTATCGGCGTGTCATTTGACAAAGGATGAGTTACAAAAGGCAGTTCTTGCGGATTCATTGGAATTTTTGTCCCTCGAAGGTCTTGAAGCTTCCCTGGTTGGTTTAAATTGTCGCACCTGCAGTGCCTGCTTGAATGGACAATATCCAGCAGGAATGCCGGAAGAAAGTAGGGCTCAATTAAGATACATAGATCTTGCAGGCGGTGGATATCCTGCAGTTAAGATAAAAGAAGGTACCAAATGATGGTTACGTCGCCACGTGCAGATCAATCACTGCGCGTGGCTATATTTGTTTCCGGTGGAGGTACCAATTTACAGACGTTGATCGATGCAGCTAAAATGGGTGACTTAGGTTCTGCAAAACTTATTAAAGTAATTGCTTCGCGTCCTGGAATTAAGGCCATTGAACGAGCACAGTTAGCGGAACTGCCTGTAGAAATAATCAGAAAAAATGATTTTGCCGATCAAAATGCTTATGATCAGGCGCTAATTCATAGTTTAAAAGCCTGTGACATAGACTTGATTGTTCTCGCAGGTTTTCTCACTCGTTTGGGTTCGAGATTCATCGCTGCCTATAAGGATCGCATAATAAATATTCATCCCTCACTTTTGCCTGAATTTGGTGGTTCGGGTTTTTATGGGTTAAAACCCCATGAAGCAGTGTTGCAAGCAGGGCGAGAGGTAACTGGTGCCACTGTCCATCTTGTGGATGAGACTTATGATACAGGTCGAATTTTGTTGCAGAAGAAAGTCAAAGTTATGCCAGAGGATACGCCTGAGACGTTGCAAAAACGGGTCATGCGTGAGGCGGAACAAGAGCTTTTACCCGAGGCGGTGCGACAAATAGCAGCGGGAAAATTGTTGCCAGAAATAACGAGGGTTTAACTTTTTTAATCTGTCAACATGAACTTTGCAATCCTATCGATATTTTGTTTATAACAAAAATATATAAATAATCTTGAGACTATGATTAGAAGTTAAAAGAATTTTGGGGGAGGAGAAATGATTTCTAGAGCTTTAATTAGTGTGTCGGACAAGACTGGCATTGTTACTTTAGGTGAAGGTTTAAAAAAATTAGGGGTTGAAATAGTGTCAACCGGCGGTACAGCGGCACTGCTTCGTGAACATGAGATAGACGTCGTCGATGTATCAGCGGTGACAGAATTTCCAGAGTGTTTGGACGGTCGTGTTAAAACTTTGCATCCCCACGTCCATGCTGGTTTGCTGGCTGATCGGTCCAAAAAAGAGCATATGGATTTTTTGGCTTCGCGTGGCATTCGACCTTTCGATCTTGTCGTGGTCAACCTTTATCCTTTTAAAGAAACCATCCAAAAATTAGGGGTTGGTATTGGTGAATGTATAGAGCAAATAGATATCGGCGGTCCTACAATGTTACGCAGTGCTGCAAAAAATTATGCTTCTGTGGCTGTCATTACAGATCCAGCTGACTATGCTGAGGTGTTGTCTACTCTAAAAAAAGAAGGTGAGTTTTCAAAAAGTCAGCGCTTTCGTTGGATGGCTAAAACGTTTGCCCACACAGCTGCATATGATGCATTGATCGCAGAGTTTATGCGCAGCAAACTAGCTGATTATAGCGAAGATGAGCCTGACGCTGCTGACGTTGACGCAGAGTTAATACAGAGAGAAGACGTGACAACTGATGAAAGTTTGTTTCCAGCGGTGCTGACTCAAACTTGGGAACGTCGCCATATTCTGCGCTATGGTGAAAATCCACACCAAAGAGCTGTGTTCTATCAAGAACCTGTCCCACCTACGGACTCATTGGCGAGGGCAACCAAACTACATGGTAAGGCTTTGTCTTATAACAATATTGCAGACACCGATGCGGCTATTCGTATGGTTCAGGGGTTCGAGAAGACTGCTTGTGTCGCTGTTAAACACGCCAATCCCTGTGGGGTGGCAGTCAGAGATACTGCAGGTGAAGCATGGGAAGCGGCATATGAAGCTGATCCTGTTTCAGTGTTTGGGGGCATAGTAGCTTTTAATTGCCCCGTTGATCTGCGCGCCGCAGAAGGTATGAGTAAAATTTTCTTGGAAGTTATTGTTGCGCCTGATTTTGAACCAGAAGCTTTGGAATTACTGTCAAAAAAGAAAAATATTCGCCTTTTGCGTTTGTCAGGACTTGATGCAACCCAAAAAGGTCCAGCAATGATTTATAAACCGGTACATGGCGGATTGCTCGTCCAAGAACCTGATCGAACGGTCTATGAAGAAGATCAGTTACAGTTCGTTACAAAGGTTAAACCAAATCCTCTGGATCTAGCAGACTGTTACTTTGGCATGCAAGTTGTCAAAACTGTAAAGTCAAATGCAATTGTATTGGTTAAAGATTGTGCGACAGTGGGCATTGGTCCCGGTCAGGTCAATCGGATTACCGCTCTTGAAATTGCTATTAAAATGGCGGGTGACAAAGCTGCCGGATCGGTTCTAGCTTCAGACGCGTTTTTTCCTTTTGATGACTGCGTGAGAACGGCCGCTGCCGCTGGTATTAAGACCATTATTCAGCCGGGAGGCTCTATACGCGATGAAGACTCTATTAAAGCCTGTGACGAGTTGGGATTAGCAATGATTTTTACGGGCGCACGTCATTTTCTACATTAATTTAAACATGGAATCTGATGAATTGATCGTTAACAGGTTTGAAGTGACAGTACAAAATAATTACAATAATGAGCGATGGAGATATAAAAATGGAGCATAGTAAACGCCCCCGTGTCCTAGTTGTTGGCGGTGGGGGCAGAGAGACGGCTTTGGTGTGGAAGTTATCCCAAAGTCCGAGACGACCAGAATTATATTGTTGTCCGGGAAATTACAGTACGGCTATTTTAGGTACAAATATTAATCTCAAGGCCACCGACCTCGATGGGATTGTCAAATTTGCTAAAACAGAAAATTTAGATCTCGTTGTCGTCGCCCCCGATGACCCGTTAGCATTAGGACTCGTTGATCGCTTAGATGAGGAGGGAATCCGAGCTTTCGGACCTACAGCTGCTGCAGCTAAAATAGAGGGCAGTAAAGCCTATGCAAAAGAACTTATGGCTAGTTGTCAGATTCCAACTGCGCGTTCACAAATGTTTGAAGATGAGCAGACTGCTTTGACTTGGCTTTCGGAACAACCAGAAGGACCTCTAGTCGTTAAGGCAGATGGTCTAGCTTTAGGCAAAGGTGTCATTATTTGTGATTCTAAGGAAGATGCTATTAAAGCGATCCACAATATGATGCACGACCGCTGTTTCGGCGAGGCGGGCAGAAAAGTTTTGATTGAAGAGTTTTTAGTTGGACAGGAGATTACCGTACTCGCTTTTACTGATGGCAAAACTATTCGGATCATGCCCAGCTCCAAAGATCACAAACGAGCATTGGACTGCGATAAAGGTCTCAATACTGGGGGCATGGGGGCGATTTCACCTGCCCTAAATATAAGTGCCGAGACATGGCAAGAAATGGATGAACTGATCTTCCAGCCCACACTGACAAAACTGAGAGAAATGGGTACGCCGTTCAAAGGTGTTATATATTTCGGCTTGATGTTGACTAACGATGGACCCAAAGTGATTGAATATAATGCACGTTTTGGAGATCCCGAGTGCCAGTGTTTGATGCCATTGCTGGAGACGGATCTTTTGGATATCTGCGACGCTGTGATCGATGAAACTTTGGCAGATTGTGAGATCCGTTGGCACACAGATCAATCGACTTGTGTTCTGGTGGCAGCTTCCGGTGGCTATCCTGAATCGTATAAAACTGGTTTGGAGATTACTGGGTTATCAGGAGAATCTGATTTGTTAGGTGAGTCACCGTGGGTATTTGGAGCTGGTGTTCAAGCTGGCGACAAGGGCATTCCTGTCACATCTGGTGGCAGAGTACTAAATGTTGTGGCTCTGGCTGATACGCTTGAGACCGCTAGGAATTCTGCATATGATAGAATAAGTGAAATTTCATTTGACCGAATGCATTATCGTAAGGATATTGGAGATAAGTGTGAATAATATCGTTCAAAATAATCAATACAACGATTGCAATATTCCCTTTGAAAAAGGGCGCATCGGTTTCTTTGGGGGAACTTTTGATCCGATTCACAATGGCCATTTGATGATTGTAGAGGAAGCCTTGGCAGCTGCAGATTTAGATGGAGTTATGATCGTCCCTTCGGGTGTTCCGGCTCTCAAGTGGTTAGGTCAAGTATCGATGACTGCATATCGCTATGGCATGGCTCTAAAGGCGACAAAAAAGAAAGATAAAATACGTCTATCAGATATCGAATTGTGTCTTTCTGGACCTTCATACACCTTGTCTACTATGAAAGAATTAAATAAAAAGTTAGGGGATAAGGGGGAGGTATTTTTAATAGGTGGCAGTGATATTTTATTTGACTTGCCGAGGTGGCATAGACCTGAAGAATTGTTGCAAGAATGCAAACTTTTGATTGGCACTCGCCCTGGCTACACCGAAAAAGAAGTGGTTGACCAGGCTGAATTGCTGAAAAGCAATTATGGAGCTCGCATTCAACTTTTTGAAATGCCCCCCCAAAACATCTCTTCAACAGAAATCCGCCATTCTATTTTGACTGGAGATCTAGCGAACATACCGACACCGAAAAAAGTGCGCAAATTCATTAAGAAGTATGATGTTTACGGAGATAGAGTTTATCTCGAAAAGTTGCGTCAAGAGACACTAATTAATCTATTCCACTTTCAACAACTTATGTGGCATCGAATGGGGTTTAACAGGCTTCTTCATTCGGTCAGTACAGCTATGACGGCTTTGAGAATGGCCGCTCGTTTTGGTGCGGATCTTGATAAAACAGTAGTGGCTGCTATGCTACATGATATTTGTAAAGAACAGCCAGCGCCTGAATTGTTACAGGGTGTGAGTAAAGCGGATGCTTGGTGGACAGGTTTTCCCGCCGTAGTACACGGTCCTGAAGGTGCGGCTTACGTACAGCAACAGTTGAATATTGACGACCCTGTGATCATAGATGCAATTAGTTATCACACCATTCTGAGACCGAATGCAAATATTGTTGAGAAAATTGTTTTTTTGTCTGATAAAATTGAACCAGGAAGAAAGTATATGGATTTAGGACCTATAAGGAAAGCTGCAGAATCTGATTTGGATAAAGCAGTGTATTTATGTGTCAAGGCAGTCAATCAAGTCTTGTTCAAATCAGGTCAAAAACCCCATCCTTATTCTGTAAAAGCAGAGCGCCGTCTAGCTTTTTAGTCTGGATGATCTTGGCAGGGTCTCCTTAATTCATAATGATTAGAAGCAGTTTATAAAAATTGAATGTGAAAATCAAAGTCTAAAGACAGAAAGGAATTATGCATGTGAACATACTTGAAACTGCACAATTTATTGAAAAAGTACTAGATGACAAAAAAGGCTATGATATTGAACTCATTGATGTGCGAAACAAGACTACTTTAGCTGATTACTTTATTATCGTTTCGGGTTCAAATAGAAACCAAGTAAAGGCATTGGCTGATGATGTCCTCTTTAAAGTAGAACGAGATTTAGGATTGACACCTAGGCACATTGAAGGACAGGCTGGAGACCGCTGGATCTTATTAGATTATATGGATATTGTAGTACATATATTTCAAGAAGAGGAAAGAGCCCATTATAGCCTAGACAAATTATGGTCTGGTCGACCTCAGCCCTAATATCAATTTTGTTGTTCATTGTCTATGTTTGTTGAAAAATCGGATCCACCGGGTCCGATTTTTTTGTAACAATTACAGTGCAATGATTGAAGGGAAAGGAGGGTGTTATGGATATCAAGCATTCTTTTTTGTATTGGCTCAAGTCCATAGGACAGTGTCGCAGTGAGGATGGAAGAGCAGTCAGCAACAGTTATTTTAATCGCGGGTTGCGCAAGTTTTTGCTAGTACTCGTAGTTGTTTCTGCGCTAGGGATAATGACTATTTTATTGCCTGATCTCAAATGGACTGGTAAATCACAGGTTGTCATTGCTGAAGAACCATCATTCAGTCTTACTTCAGATTTAGATATAAATGAAGATAGTAAAAACCAAACAACCTTTCATGGTACAAGTGATCCTAGCAAATTAACTGTGTCAACTGTAGATGATCTTCCAGTGAAGGAAGTTTCCTTTCCAGTCTATATCTGTGGAGCCGTCTTGCATCCAGGTGTAGTTCAAGCTGCCCCAGGTAATTACATCTCTATGTTGGTCGATCAATGTGGCGGTTTTTCCGAAGAAGCGGATTTAAGACGAATTAATTTAGCGATGGAAGTGCAACCATATTCAATGGTCTACATACCTTTGGTTGGCGAAACAGATCTGCCAGACGTATCTTTTTTAAATCAGTTTTCAACTTCGGACCAAGGTGATCATTCTGGTTTGGAAACTAGTTACAAACAAGAAGATGGAACGCAGAAGATTAATCTAAATAAGGCTACGCTATCCGAATTATGTACCCTCCCGGGCATTGGTGAAGCGACGGGTTTAAGTATTATTTCATATCGTGAAGAGCAGGGATGTTTTCAAAATATTGAAGATATTATGGAAGTTCCAGGGATAAAACAGGGAAAATTTGATAGAATCAAAGATAATATAAAAGTAGATTAATCAATAAATACTATTTAAATACAGGGGAGCAATCGATGAGTTATGCAGATGAAATTTTTGTCGCCAACTGTAAGGAAATACTAAATTCCGGTTATTCTGATAAAAATGAGAACGTACGTCCTGTTTGGTCGGATGGCACTCCCGCCTATACATTAAAAAAATTTGGAATTGTCAATCGCTATGATTTGAGTGAGTATTTTCCAATTTTAACCCTGCGCTATACTAATTTTCGGGCTTGTGTCGACGAAATGTTATGGATTTGGCAACGCAAGTCTAATAATATTAAAGATTTAAACAGTAATATTTGGAATGCATGGGCTGATGAAACAGGCTCAATAGGCAAAGCATATGGTTTTCAGATGGGCGTGAAACATAAATATAAAGAAGGTATGTTTGATCAAGTTGATCGCGTCCTCTATGATTTAAAAAATAATCCCACTAGTCGTCGAATTATGACCAACATCTATACATTCGCTGATCTGCATGAGATGAATTTATATCCATGTGCATACAGCATGACTTTTAATGTAAGTGGCAACCGGCTCAATGGAATCCTCAACCAGCGCTCTCAAGATATGTTGACTGCAAATAATTGGAATGTCACACAATATGCAGTTTTAATGCATATGTTTGCTCAGGTTTCGGGTCTAGAGGTAGGCGAACTGGTCCATGTTATAGCTGATGCCCACATTTATGATCGCCATGTACCAATGGTAAAGGAACTGATTCTCAAAAATTCGTATCCAGCGCCGACTTTAAGAGTTGACCCAAAAGTAGAAAATTTCTACGATTTTACTGTGGATAGTTTTGAACTTGTAAATTATAGACATAGTGGCGTAATAAAAAATATTCCGGTGGCCATCTAGCACAATTAAAGAGCCAATCTTATTTTTCTGAGGCTGGCAATGATCGCATACGTTTTTAGGAAGTCCAAATTCCTATGATCGCGGAGGTTTTTATGGATTTAATTGTAGCTGTGGATAAAGCGTGGAATATTGGTTGCCGAGGTTCTTTGTTGGTACGATCGAAAAAAGACATGGCTTGGTTTAGGAAGCAAACAAGGGGGAAGATCCTTGTCTATGGTCGCAAGACGTTAGAAAGTTTTCCCAATTGTGAGCCACTTCCTTATCGCCGCAATATCATCCTTTCTCGACAAATCGATTTTACAGTACGCGGTGCTGAAGTTTGTAACAGTGTTGCCGAACTAGCTCGTCGCTTGACACCTCGGCAGCGGCAAGAAGTCATGGTAATAGGTGGTGCCGAAATTTATAGACTATTATTGCCTGGCTGCGAACGGGCAATTATAACCCGCTTTGATAAAGTTTTTGAAGCTGATACTGATTTTCCCAACTTAGACATGAATGATCGATGGGAGTTGGTTTGGCAGGATGATCGGCGCTATGATATTGAAGCAGATATATTTTATCAATTTAATATCTATAGACAAAAAAATATGCTTGATTTGGAGGCATTGTCGTGAAGCATAAAGTTAAAGCAAAGATTGCTTCATTGCAAGATAAATGGGAGGAACTTCAGGAGTATTCAGCCGTTCAATTTGCCTTAAAGACATTTAAAAGGTTTAAACGATTGGAAGTCATGGAGATGGCGGCCAGCACATCATACTATATGCTGTTTGCTATTTTTCCATTCTTAATTATCATGTTGATGGTTTTAGTAAGTATATTAGCAGAACCACTACAGACAGGTGCTTTAGATATATCTGGTTTAGCAAGTATTTTACCAAGTAATTTCAATGAAATTATTCGATCTATTGTACGTAATATCCAGATGATACCGATTTCTAGGGTGTTGTCCATTGGTATCGTGTCTTTTATTCTAGCGAGCTCAAAGGGGTTTGGCGTTGTAGTGACCAATATTGATCGCATATACGGACGGAAACGTTCCCATTCCAACATGCTATTGTCTCGACTTTTTGGACTTATTTTAATGATCGCATTAGGCTTGATGATTTTGGGAATCATGTTCTTGCTTATGGTGATCCAGTTCGCCTATCGGTGGATTCAGACGTGGCTTGAAATCCCCCTTGATTTTATTGATAGTTGGGGAAATATTTTAAGTTTTCTGATTCTTGCCCTTATGTTCGGTCTTTTATTATATTTTATGAGTGGGCGCACAGGTAAGAAAAGATACGCTTTTTTTTGCGGAGCAGGTATGGGAATTGCAATCAACATAGTCTCTATTTTCTTTTCGGTATCGATGAGCGGTAGTCAAAAATATACTGTTTTCTATGGCAGTTTTGCAGGTTTGATGCTTACGCTGCTGTGGATTTTTGTGAGCGCAATCATTATTTATACAGGAACATCCATTCATGCAATGATTTTAGACTATACAGGGACGATCGATTTAGCGACTCGAGATGCTAAACTGTCCTATTGTGTGGAAATGTTTGATGAAAACGGGTTAAACAGCAAAATGGATATCACTACTAATGACAAAATTACTAAGAAAGATGAATAAATTAAACTTCTTTGTATTAGCTTCAACTAACTTGTTTCTAATTTGTAAATAAGTGTTATAATGTTCTCATAAATTTAATATGGTCAGGTTGTCGTTAAAACGAATTAAA
>JAAYOA010000019.1 GCA_012520525.1 Clostridiaceae bacterium
AATAGGTCCATACCGACGCTCCAGATAGAAACCACATCATCGACAGCATGATCAATAATAAAATCAAAGCCAACCGATTGACGGCGGCAGGTGACAAAACATCAGTAACTTTAAGCAACTTTTTACGAGAAAACAATGTCGCCAAGGCCGCACCTAAAGTAAAAGAAAACAACCTTGTATCGGTGCCGTAATAAACCCGTGTTACATTGCCTGTCCGGGCAAAGACAACAACCATTAAAATATAAGATATGAGGGTTAAAATGAGCGTTAAATTAAAAGTCCTCCGTCTCAATCCGCGCCTGCCAAATAAAGTCAGTATACTTACAATAAGAGGCCAGACTAGATAAATCTGAAATTCCAACGAAAGTGTCCACATATGGGTCATGACATTAAAATTACCGTGTTGGTCAAAATAAGATAGGGATCGACTAATCTGCCACCAATTGTTATAACCAAACAGCACACTAGACGAGTTTGCCCCATAACTATTCAATAAAGAGCGCTGAAAAAATATAACCCATGTACTTATCAATAACAAAAAAAAGATCAATGGAGGATACAATCTCGTTAAGCGACGACGATAATAATTCCATAATCCCAGTCGTCCATTCCTGTAATAATTGGATAAAAGACCGCTAGTTACCAAATAACCAGATAGCACCAGGAAAGTCACGACACCTAGATAGCCACCAGGTACGATACCAGGAAACCAGTGAAAGAGCATGACAAAAATGACCGCCAGTCCACGCAAACCTGTGAAACTGTCGATCATATTTGGGGATTTTGCCCGACCATATCGGGAAAGGGCTGATCTTGTTTGTCGTTTCGAAGCCATCATCTATCTCCATTAACGAGAAGATTATATCACAGCCGTGTGGATATTTAAGCGTCCAATTCATCTCCACTGGCAAAAACACCGATGCGACGGAATTTATTGTAACGTTGTTCCAATCGTTCTGCCAAATCAATTTGAGCGACTTCCGCTAAAGCTTTTTCCACAAATGCTTTAATGCCAAGTCCGGTTTTTAAAGGTTCGGCATGGGCACCCTCTCCCGGTTCTGGGATAATTTCATCGCAGATTCCCAATTCTTTAAGATCAGCTGCGGTAATACGGGCGACATCTGCCGCTTCCATTTCCCGGGAGGCATCTTTCCATAGTAGGGACGCAAACCCTCGCGGCGAAATAACTGAGAAAATACCATTGCTCAACATACCGAGCCGATCACAGACCGACAGAGCCAAGGCTCCACCACTGCCACCCTCTCCGATAACAACACTGACAACAGGCACCTTTACAGTCATGCAGTCTCGCAAACAGCGGGCAATCGCTTCTCCGACTCCCCGTTCTTCTGCGCCTACACCACAATATGCCCCTGGTGTATCAATTAAATATACAATGGGTCGGTCAAATTTTTCGGCTTGTTCGACGAGACGCATCATTTTACGGTAGCCTTCGGGATGAGCCATGGCAAAGTTGGTGCGATTATTCTCCTGAAAGTCCATCCCTTTGTGATGCCCAATCACGGTGACCGGCTTGCCATCCAGAATAGCCAGTCCTGCCCAAATGGCAGGGTCATCGGCGAATAGGCGATCACCATGTAATTCCAGAGAGGCATCGAAAATGACATCAAGATAACATTCAATGTTGGGTCGATCTTTGGCACGAATGATATTTAAACATTCCGAACCACTGCGCACCACAGGGACTTGATCAGACGCAGTGATTTCAGCAGCGATTTTTGCCCTCTGTTCTGCTGTCATACCAATGTGCCAGCGACTACACTGCAAATCTTTGACAGCGTTAATCGAGTCGCTGTCAGTCATAGGACTATGTAATAAAAGAAGTTCACCTAGTATATTGCGCAGTTCATTCCGCTGAACAATTAAATCCAGGAAACCGTGATCCAATAAAAATTCGGCTCGCTGAAAATCCTCCGGTAATTTTTCCGAAATTGTGCCTTCGATGACGCGTCGTCCCGCAAAGCCAATCAGAGTACCGGGTTCAGCTATAATAATGTCTCCTAAACTGGCAAAACTTGCCGTAACTCCACCGGTCGTTGGATCGGTCATCACGCTGATATAAAGCAGGCCAGCATCGTGGTGTCGCCCCGCCGCGGCTGCTGTCTTTGTCATTTGCATAAGGGACAAAATGCCCTCCTGCATACGGGCACCGCCCGAGGCGGTAAAAAGAATAATCGGCAAGCGATGTTCTGTTGCGTATTCAAAACTCCGGGTGACCTTTTCGCCGACAACTGAGCCCATCGACCCCATCATAAATCGGCTGTCCATTGCACCGATGACGACTTTATGCCCTTGAATAGTGGCTACCCCGGTAATAATCCCTTCGGTCAAACCAGTTTTTTGCTGCAACGTACGAATTTTCGCCTCATACCCTTCGTGTTGTAGAGGATTTAAAGTTCGCATCTCGGCATCAAATTCTTGAAATGAGTTGGCATCTGTTACCAATTCAATTCTCGCCCACACATTGATACGAAAATGAAATTTACAAAAAGTACAGACACTGTTATTTTCTTCGAATTCATCGCGGAACATAACCCCACCGCACTCTGGACACTTGATCCAAAGATCTTCGGGAATTGGCTGGCGGTAGGCGTAAGCACGTTCATAGGGAATCCGATCACCCGGCTGGACAGTACGGCGATCAGATTCGGCCTGCTGCATAGCTTTGGCATCAGACAGCATCGCTTCTTCTTCAATCCGTTTTCGCAATTGTCTAGAAATAAAATCAGTCATCTATTGCTCCTCATAAACTTATACACAACCTGTAACTATTCAATTGTCATCCTTGGAAATAGTTAGCGACACGAAATCTATCTCTGCGCAGTGGTCATGATCATTTTGCCGCGCTATACATTAAATGGACTATCTGGTTTGTAAATCATGAATCATTTGGGGAAGTTTGCGATTCAAATAACCAATATCATAGTCACCTGCAATAAAATCTGGATCCCGCAAAATGGCTAAATGGAAATCAATATTAGTCTTTACTCCGTCAATCAAAAACTCTGTCAGGACTCGTCGCATACGAGCAATAGCTTCCTGACGACTTGAGGCATGGACAATGACTTTGGCCAGCATCGAATCATAAAAAGAAGGAATTTCATAGCCGGGATACATAGCCGAGTCAATTCGCACACCGATCCCTCCCGGTACAACTAGATTCTTAATCACTCCAGGGGTCGGCATAAAATTATTCAAAGGATCCTCAGCGTTAATGCGACATTCGATTGCATGACCTTGAAAAGATATTTCATTTTGCTGTTGACTCAGTCGGTATCCCGCCGCAACCCGGATTTGTTCCTTGATTAAATTTGCTCCGGTGATCGCTTCGGTAACAGGATGCTCTACTTGAATGCGGGTATTCATTTCCATGAAATAAAAGGACTTATCCGCATCCACAAGAAATTCTACCGTACCAGCCCCCACATAACCTACTGCAGCTGCCAGGCGTATGGCAACCTCGCCCATTTGCCGCCGCAAGTGGCGATCTACAAAAGGGGATGTGGCCTCCTCCAACATTTTTTGGTTGCGTCGCTGAATTGAACAGTCGCGATCCCCAAAGTGCACTACATTCCCATACTGGTCCGCCATAATTTGAATTTCTACATGACGCGGGTTTTTCAAAAACCGCTCAATATACACTCGGTCATCGCCGAAAGCAACCTTTGCTTCGGTACGAGCCGCACCGAAGGCGTTTTCTAATTCTCCAGGTTCCATAGCGATACGCATCCCCCGACCGCCACCACCACTGGTAGCTTTGATCATAACGGGATAACCGATGCGTTCTGCCTCGGCTTGCGCCATTTTAAAGTCATCCACTAAACCTA
>JAAYOA010000020.1 GCA_012520525.1 Clostridiaceae bacterium
TCCAGCCGTGTCCGGCGTGTTCTGTAATATTTCAATCCACGCACCCGTGAAGGGTGCGACAAGACAAGGGTTAGGGTTCAGATTATAAATACGGGATTTCAATCCACGCACCCGTGAAGGGTGCGACGCAAGCGCCGAGGTCAGGAACAGTGGTACATCGTCATTTCAATCCACGCACCCGTGAAGGGTGCGACTTAATCACGCTAATGCATTGCTTGAAGTCGGTTTTATTTCAATCCACGCACCCGTGAAGGGTGCGACAGCTATTTCTAGCTAATACAATAATAACAAATACTACATTTTGTGGCGACACCTATTTTTACAATTTATTTTTTCCAAAATTAACTTCAAACTGCCGTTTTTTCTGGCGAACCTCCCAGGGAATTCACAGGTACCAGAGGTTCGCCAAAATATTGTTTAATGACAATTTTATTTTTAAAAACACACGAAACCCCTGAAACAAATTCGTTCCAGGGGTTTAACTCGTGGTGCCGGTGGCCGGACTCGAACCGGCACGGGCGTGAGCCCGACGGATTTTGAATCCGTTACGTCTGCCAATTCCATCACACCGGCAATTAGTGAACGCTTGAATGATATCACGCGTCTTGAATCATGTCAAATAATCTACAATAAATTTCAATAGAATTGCGGCATAGTTTAACAGCTCTTCAGCAGGCACTGACTCATCGACAGCGTGTGCCTCTTCAAATATTCCTGGACCGTATAATACCGTTGGAATTCCGGCATGGGCGAGCCATCCCGCATCCGTGACACTAGAAATATTAGAACAGACGGCAGCTTCGCCAGTAATAGCTTGGTGCGCTGATTTCAAAATTTGCACAGCAGGGTGGTCTATAGGTACTTCCGAAGAGGGAAAGATTTCACCACGTTCTTCGAGCATCGATTTTCCGCCCCATTTAAAAGAGAGTGGATTATCTTTGAACCATTCGTCTTTTTCGGCTAATTTTGCCAAATGATTCTCAATTTCCTCAATGACAGTTTCATATTGTTCATCGGGATAAAAATGAACGGTGATCCAAAGTTTACATTCGTCAGCTACAAAAGCGGCATTTCTGCCTCCTTCGATGACAGCTGGGTTAATGGTCGTTGTTCCACGGGGGAATCCGCGATAGGTCTTTGTTTCGTACCATATCGTTTCTAGCTTACGCAGCTCTGTCATGACTTGCTGCATTTTTTCAATGGCACTGGCGCCTTTTACACTGGCATTGGGATGGATCATTTTACAGCGGACTGCATCATGGAAAACTTGTTTGCTGCGCACGGTGATCCAGCCTGTAATAACACCACCTTGACCTTGTATTGCCATTTCGGAGGTGTCCATACAAATTGCAAAATCACCAATATGACCTCGCTCTAAGGCATCTCTTGTACCAGCTTCTCCGGCTTCTTCTCCGATGACTGATTGTAATTTAATATTTCCTGAAAGTTCAATGTTTTCTTCGTGAATGATCCATAAGGCGTAGAGAGCAGCGGCAATAGCACCTTTCATATCTGCTACGCCGCGTCCATAGACCCGTTCACCTTCACGAGTCAATTTAAAAGGGGGATACGTCCAATTTGAAGTATCACCTACGACAGCTACGTCCACATGACCGTTGAGGATCAGTGTCTGAGAATCTTCGGTTGAGCTGCCAAGAAAATCCGCAACAAGCAAGTCGTCTCCTGGGTAAAATGTCCAGCGATCGATATCCGCTCCCAGGGATTTTGCAAATGTTTCAATGTAATCCTGATTGGTTGCAGAATTTCGTCCCGGTGGACTTTCAGTCTTAAATTCAATTAAGTCAGATAAAATTGACCAAAATTTTTCCTGGTGTTGTATAACTAATTTTTTATAATTCATCATTTTTCCTCATGCATTATATTTTTACACGATCTTAGGTAGAAGATCAGTTTTAGAATTTTAGATTCTCACTTTGGGGCTCGCAATCTATTATATCTAGAAATTTTTTTGCATAAAAGAGACATGAAACAACAGAAAATTAACTTGTGTCTATGGCTAAACGGTTTTATAATATGCATGACCTTTTAAACAAGTCCTGTGAGGCTTAAAGGGTGTAAAAGCATATTTGCTGCGCACGTTGCTGACGGCGTAGACTTTTTGGTTGCACCCAAAGCCTTCCCGGCAGCGGGTTTTTCTTTGTTCAAAATCCGCATGGCGAAGGAGTATAATTATGAAAGTAAAGGCAACCATCATGGATGCTACGGCTATTGAAAGAGCCTTGACGCGCATCGCCCATGAAGTTGTAGAAAAGAACAAAGGAACCGAGAATCTTTATATTGTTGGTATCCAGCGCCGTGGTGTACCTCTAGCAAACCGCATTGCTGACCACATCGAAGGTATTGAAGGAGTGCGTCCCGAAGTTGGCATCTTGGATATTACATTTTATCGTGATGATCTCAGTCTTTTAAGTGCTTCTCCCCAGGTCAATGCAACTGAAATTTATACCAATTTGAATGACAAAATTGTTTTGTTAGTAGATGACGTCATCTATACCGGTCGTACCGTCCGGGCTGCCATTGACGCTCTCTTTGATATGGGACGTCCGGCCTGTGTACAGTTGGCAGCTTTGATTGATCGGGGGCATCGTGAATTGCCGTTCCGACCTGATTTCGTCGGTAAGAATGTCCCGACTTCCCGCTCGGAGCAGATTGAAGTTTGTGTACAGGAGTTTGACGGCGATGAACAAGTTATTCTTGGTGAGAAGGTAGGACAATAAAATGCAATTAAAATCAAAAGATTTGTTAGGTATGCAACAGCTTGATAAAGAAGAAATTGAACTTATTTTGAATACCGCTCAGGGCATGAAACAAGCTTTATTGATTGGTCATAAGAAAACTACCCATCTGCAGGGAAAGTCGGTCGTGACCTTGTTCTATGAAAACAGTACACGTACGAGGCTTTCTTTTGAAATGGCAGCCAAGTATATGGGTGCAGCAACTGGCAATATTGCGGTCAGCGGCAGCAGCATCAACAAAGGTGAAACACTTTTGGATACAGCTGTTACTATTGATCATATGGCAACCGATTTTATTATAATGCGCCACCCTTCATCGGGAGCGCCTTTTTATATTGCAGATCGGGTTAATGCCTCTGTAATCAATGCAGGAGATGGTATGGATGAACATCCGACACAGTGTCTACTGGATCTTTTTACTATGAAAGAGCAGCTGGGTACGCTGTCCGGTCTCAAAGTAGCAATCATCGGAGACATCGCCCATAGTCGCGTCGCTCGTTCTAATATTTGGGCTCTGAATAAATTCAATTCCGAAGTTAGGGTGGCGGGACCTGCTAGTATGATGCCTGTCGAATTTGAAAAAACGGGTGCTATTGTTTGCAATGATGTCAAGGAGGCCTGTGAAGGCTGTGATGTTGTCATGGGTTTGCGTCTACAGCTAGAACGGATGCACAGCGCCTTGTTTCCGTCGGTGAACGAGTATGCTAGATTCTATGGCATCAATGATGAAGTGATGGCCTGTGCTCAACCGCATGCTATTGTGATGCATCCCGGTCCATACAATCACGGCATGGAAATGACGAGCAATTTGCGCTACAGTGATCAATCATTTATCGACGAACAGGTGACGAATGGTGTGGCTTGTCGGATGGCGGTACTTTATTTACTAAATGTACGTCGTAACAGTATGGCTGCTGACCAATAAATAAGAGAGGGATTTAAAATGAACGGAATAATTCGTCAGGGAAAAGTTATTGACGCTACGGGTGAAGTGACTATTAAAGACATTTATTTTAAAGATGGTTGCTTTGCTGAGCCGTATGAAGGTCCGTTTGATGTCGATCTTGATGCGGCTGGTAAAATTGTCATGCCTGGATTTGTCGATGCCCACTGCCATCTTCGTGATCCGGGATTTGAATATAGAGAAGATATTGTTACAGGAACGCGCAGTGCCGCTCATGGCGGTTTTACTTCCATCGCCTGTATGCCTAATACAAAGCCGGTCTGCGACAATGCGGCAGTGGTTAGCTATATTGTGAAAAAATCTCAGACAGAAGGTTATGTCAATGTTTTTCCCATCGGCGCTGTGAGCAAACAATTGCAAGGTAAAGAACTAGCCGAGATTGGTCTGATGAAGGAAGCTGGCATCGTGGCTGTTTCCGATGACGGAGCGCCGGTGCGTACGGCGGATATGATGCGCAAAGGGATGGTCTATGCCCGCGACTTTGACTTGGTTGTCATCAACCACTGTGAGGATCCATCTCTGGCGGACGGCTATATGAACGAAGGCTATAATTCGACACAAATGGGTGTGTTGGGTGTTCCTTCGGCAGCGGAAGACATTATGGTGGCCAGGGATTTGATTCTTGCGGAATATTTGGATTTACCAATTCACTTGGCACACATCAGTACCCACGGTGCGGTTGACATGATTCGGAGAGCTAAGAAGCGCGGAGTCAAAGTGACCTGTGAAACTTGCCCCCATTATTTTGTTCTAACAGACGATGCCTGTCTTGGTTTTAATACCTATGCTAGGGTCAATCCGCCTTTGCGGCGTCCGGAAGACGTGACTGCTATAATCGAGGGACTGCGTGATGGTACCATCGATATGATCGCTACAGATCATGCTCCTCATCACGAAGATGAAAAGGATGTGCCTTTCGATCAGGCCAACAATGGATTTATCGGTTTTGAAACCGCTTTTGCCCTTGGTTATACTTATCTTGTACAGCCTGGTTACTTGACTTTAGCAGAACTGGTCGAAAAAATGAGTTCGGCACCGGCGAATCTGCTAAAGATCGGACGCGGAACACTAGAAGTCGGACGCCCTGCCGATCTGACAATCGCTGATGTTGAAGAAACATGGGAAGTGGATCGATTCCAGATGGCATCGAAGTCCATGAACACTCCATATCACGGGATGACCTTAACAGGAAAAATCAAGGCCACCCTCGTTGATGGAAAGGTAGTTTTTAATGACGAACTTTGCTGATCGTTTATTACTTGAAATTAAACATAAGAATAATCCAACCGTCCTCGGACTTGACCCCAAGTTGAGCTATGTGCCAGAATTTTTGGTCAATGAAGTTGCTGCAGAAATTGATAATCCCTTAGACATCGCAGGTGAAGCACTCTACCGGTTCAATGTAGCCCTGATTGACGAGGTTGCAGACATAATGCCTGCAGTTAAACTACAGTTGGCTTACTACGAGATGTATGGCATACCAGGTCTTCGGGCGTTTCGTCGTACCTGTAGTTATGCCAATGAACAGGGATTAACAGTGATTGCCGACGGCAAGCGCAATGATATAGGGTCAACGGCGGCTGCCTATGCTAATGCTTATCTGGGCTCGACAGAACTGACCGATGATTTAACTACTAGCCTCTACACAATAGATGCACTTACAGTAAATGGTTATTTGGGATTCGATGGCATTGAGCCGTTCCTAAATGTCATGACGACAGGTGGCAAGGGCTGTTTTATCCTAGTACGCACGTCCAATCCTTCTGCAAAAGATTTTCAAGATTTAGTTTTGGAAAATGGCGACAAGTTATATGAAGCGGTGGCTGATAAAGTCAACACCTGGGGTGAACTCTTCGTTGGAGAGCTCGGCTATTCGTCTGTCGGCGCAGTGGTTGGTGCCACCTGGCCGGAACAGGCTGCTGAATTAAGGCAACGTATGCCCCGCACTTTGATTCTCGTCCCGGGCTATGGGGCACAAGGTGCTACCGGTGCAGACGTGGCCGTCAACTTTGACGAGAATGGCATGGGTGCCATCGTCAACGCTTCGCGCAGCTTGATGTGTGCTTGGCAACGGGAAGAAAACTGTGATCCCGAAGACTTCGCCGGTGCTTGTCGCAGGGCAGCCGAAGCCATGCAAAAAGATTTGTTAACTGCTATCGAGGCTCGCATCGGTTAAATGGCGGTTATATAAAAAATTAGTCTATTAGACGTTCGTGCTCTCGCTGGAGATGGTTAGTCCAAGGGACTAAACCATAAATGGATAATTTTATAAAAAATCTTTTTTAACATAAAATTAGAATAATTATGCACAAATAATGCTTAATTATGCATAATATGCAATGCAGTGATATAATACGAAATCAGCATTGAATGTTTCAACGGGCGGAATAAGACCGCGCGAAAGGGGAAAATGGGATGCCAAAGCGCAAAGATATCAAGAAAGTTCTGGTGATTGGCTCTGGGCCGATCATCATCGGTCAAGCGGCGGAATTTGATTATGCTGGAACCCAGGCTTGTCGGACTTTAAAAGAAGAAGGTCTGGATGTGGTGTTATTAAACAGTAATCCTGCGACCATTATGACGGACGCCGACATGGCCCACAATGTTTATATCGAACCGTTGCAAATTGATGTGGTGAAACGAATTCTTTTGATAGAAAAGTGCGACTCGATTCTAGCAAGTTTAGGTGGGCAAACCGGTCTGAATTTGGCAATGGAGCTGGCTGAAGACGGATTTCTTAAAGAGAATGATATAAAGTTGCTTGGCACGCAGCCCGAAGGCATTTTTAAAGGTGAGGACCGGGAGGCTTTCCGGGACACTATGTTGGAAATTGGCGAGCCGTGTATTCCTTCGGGTATTGCCCACAACCTGGAAGAGTGCAAAATTTTAGCACAAGAGATCGGCTATCCTGTTATTATTCGACCGGCCTATACTCTAGGCGGTACAGGTGGGGGAATAGCAGCTGATGAAGAGAATATGCTCGTCATTGCGGCTGCGGGTTTGGAAGCGAGCCGAACCCATCAAGTTCTTGTGGAAAAATCCATCGCCGGTTGGAAAGAAATCGAGTTTGAAACGATAAGAGACAGCGGTGGCAACGGCATTGCCGTCTGTAGTATGGAAAATTTTGATCCGGTTGGCGTACATACCGGTGACTCAATTGTGTTCGCTCCGGCTTTAACATTGACAGATGCTGAAACCGAGATGCTGCGTACAGCCGCTTTGAATATTGTCCATGCCTTAGATATTCAAGGTGGCTGCAATGTACAGTTCGCTCTTCATCCGAGCAATGGTGACTATGCGGTTATAGAGGTCAACCCTCGTTTATCACGTTCCTCTGCTCTAGCATCGAAGGCAACTGGTTATCCCATAGCCAAGGTGGCGTCACGTATCGCCCTCGGTTATCAATTGGATGAGATCGAGAATGTGGTCACAGAAATGACGACGGCGGCTTCTGAGCCGGCAGTTGATTATGTCGTCTGCAAAATTCCCAAATGGCCATTTGATAAATTTGTCAAAGCAGCTCGTAAACTGGGGACCCAAATGAAGGCCACCGGCGAGGTCATGGCTATTGGCAGTACTTTTGAAAGTTCGTTAATGAAGGCTATTCGTTCTTTGGAACTAAATTATTGGGGACTTTACAACGAAACATTGGCTGCCTTAACAGATGCTGAGTTTGATCCCTTGATCGATGTAGTTGATGACCGACGTCTGTTTGTCGTGGCCGAGGCGCTGCGTCGTGGCTATAGTGAAGAAAAACTCAATGAACGGACCGGCATTACCCTATACTTTTTGTCAAAATTAAAAGGCATAGTGGCCCTTGAAATGGAGATTAAATCTAGTCCCATTATGACTGAAGAATTGTTTCGGCAGGCGGTTAACTTTGGTTTTGCCGATACCTGGATTTCCAAACTTAGGAATCAGCCGGAAGATGAAGTCCGTGCCATCCGCAAGGCCTTTGGTCTCAAACAAACTTATAAAATGGTTGATACTTGCGCCGGTGAGTTTGAAGCAATTACACCATATTTTTATTCCGGTTATGACGAGGAAAATGAGGCTGAGCCAACGGATCGGCCTAAAGTTGTAGTTCTGGGATCGGGACCAATTCGTATCGGTCAAGGTATCGAATTTGACTACTGTTCGGTCCACTGTGTCCAGGAATTAAAGCGCTTGGGTTATGAAGCGATCATTATCAATAATAATCCGGAGACGGTGTCTACCGACTTTGATATATCGGATCGCCTCTACTTTGAACCCCTTACGGCCGACGACGTGTTCGGCATTTTAGAGAATGAGCAGCCCCTCGGTGTCATTTGTCAGTTCGGCGGTCAGACAGCAATAAAATTGATTAAGGCAGTGAGCGACATGGGCTATCCGATTCTTGGTACATCGGCTAATGGAGTGGACGAGGCCGAGGACAGGGAACGATTTGATGCTATTCTGGAATTGTGTGAGATTCCGCGTCCCCGTGGTTACACCGTATATACGGCAGATGAAGCTGTAGCAGCGGCGGAGGATTTGATTTATCCGGTTCTGCTGCGCCCCTCCTACGTCCTTGGGGGACAGGGAATGGTCATCTGTTCCAACGAAGCTGATGTCAGAGAATATATGGGTTACATCAACCGATCCGTTCAAGAACATCCGATCCTTGTCGATAAATATTTGATGGGTCTGGAACTTGAAGTCGATGCTATTTCCGACGGGGATCATATTTTGATACCGGGCATTATGGAGCATTTAGAGCGAGCGGGCGTTCACTCGGGCGACTCGATCTCCATTTTTCCGGCCTATATCAGCGAGCGCACTCGAGATACTATCGTTACTTATACAGAGCGCCTTGCTCGTTCCCTCAACGTGATTGGATTGTTGAATATTCAATATATTCTCTACAATGATGAAGTTTATGTCATCGAGGTTAACCCGCGCTCCAGCCGGACGATTCCTTATATCAGCAAGGTTACCGGTCTGCCCGTCGTTAATTTAGCAACCCGGGTCATGCTGGGCGAGAAATTAATTAACATGGGCTATGGCACTGGTCTTTATGCCCGCTATCCCTCGGTCTATGCTGTCAAAGCGCCGGTATTTTCTTTTGAAAAATTACAGGATGTGGACACCGCTTTAGGACCGGAGATGAAGAGTACCGGCGAGGTTTTGGGTCTATCTAACACATATAGTGAAGCTATGTATAAGGCAATTTTAGCGTCGAATTTCCGGTTTCCTAAACCGGGGGCGGGTATCATCTTGACAGTGCGAGATGCCGACAAGTCAGATTTGCTGCCACTGGCCGAGCGCCTCTTTGCACTAGGTTATAAATTGTATGGCACCGGCGGCACGGCGAATTACTTAAATCGTCACGGTGTGCCTACCAATATTACACGTAAGATCGGTCAACCAGCACCGACGGCGAAGGAACTTGTACAAAGTGGTCAGGCTAAGTTGTTGATCAATACGACCGATCAAAGCGATATAACCAGTTCGGGTTTTATTTTAAGAAGGGTTTGTATCGAGCACGGTGTGCCGACGATCACCTCTCTTGATACCTGCCTAGCCGTTGTCGAGTGCTTAGAACAAGGATTAACACCGGAATCTATCGAGCCTGTTACCATTGCTGACTTTGCTAAGCGCGTGGATCAGACGAAACATCGCACCTTGCCTGAACATGAAATGACTCAACATAATATGCTAAATAATTCAACTAAATCCAAATAAATTGTAGTGACGACATAGTGTTGATCATTGTTTCATTTGTCGCATTTGCTTACTGTAAGTCATCGACTTAGAAGACCTAGAACGCCCCGAGGAGAATTGCCATGTCGAATAAAATTGATTTTATAACCGAGGTGTTAGACAATCAGCCACTGGGGACAAATCAGCGCCTCATCACTTTTAAATGTCCTGCTATTGCAGAGAAAGCACAGCCCGGTCAGTTCGTTGCCTTATCATGTAGCCGTTTTTTACGCCGTCCCTTGGGCGTTGCTCGAGTTGATCGGCAACAGGGTACGGTGTCAGTCGGTGGTCGAGCAAAGGGCGAGGGAATGGCTGACATATTAGCACTGAAAACGGGAGACAAGGTTAAGGTGTTGGGTCCGTTGGGACATGGTTTTGATTTAACGAATCTGGACGGCGCTATTGTCGTCGGTGGTGGAACCGGTGTCTACCCAATGCTTTTCCTTCTAGATGAATTAAAACATCGAGGCGTCACGACGGGAGCGGCATTTGGTTTTCGTAGCCAAGCCATGAGCGTCCTAGTTGATGAGTTTAAAGATGTTGCCGACCATTGTGTGATTGCATCCGAGGCGGGGGATCTTGATGTACCAGGTGATGTCATGGTTGCCTTGGAAGAAGTTGGCAAACATTTTTCTGATAAAAATAACGTGGCAGTCTTGACCTGTGGACCTAAGCCTATGATGGAGAAAGTTGCAGACTATGCCAAAAGTCGCGGTTATAGTTGTCAAGTTTCTTTAGAAGAACGTATGGCTTGTGGCGTCGGTCTCTGTCTGGTATGTGTCTGCCAAATTAAAGATAAAGACAAAACGTCCGCCAATCCTGACGGCTGGCACTATGAGCGCTGCTGTAAGGAAGGACCGGTATTTCGGGCGGAGGAGATCGTATGGTAAATTTAGCTGTTAAAGTCGGAAACTTGACGTTGAAAAATCCATTTATCGCTGCCTCTGGCACCTATGGATTTGGTCGAGAAGCGGCAGAGTTTTTGGATCTGTCGGTCTGGGGTGGCATCAGTTCAAAGGGCATTACACGACTACCCCGGGCAGGCAATATGCCACCTCGAGTGGCTGAAACCCCAGCTGGGATGTTAAACAGTGTGGGACTTCAAAACCCAGGTGTTGATAAATTTATTAAAGACGAACTGCCCTTTATGATGGAGCAGGACACCGTCACCATTGTCAATGTGGCTGGCAGTATTCCTTCGGATTACATTGAAATTTGCAAGAAACTTGAAGATACGACAACGCCGGCGATAGAATTAAATTTTAGTTGTCCTAATGTGGCAGCGGGATGTATGAGCTTTGGGGCAGACCCTGCCAATATTGAGTCAATTACGCGCGCTATAAGGGATCTGACTGACAAAGAGATTTGGGTCAAACTAACTCCGAATATCACTGACATTAGTGCAGCAGCGCGAGCTGCTGAAGCTGGGGGAGCAGATGGTGTTTCCTTGATCAATACTTTACTCGGCATGGTTATAGATGCCGAGACAAGGCGACCCATTCTACGTAATAATACCGGCGGTCTGTCTGGTCCGGCAGTTAAACCGGTAGCTCTGCGCATGGTGAATGAAGTATACCGAGCCGTCAATATTCCTGTCATAGGATTAGGTGGCATTTGTTCTGGTTTGGATGCTGTTGAATTCATGATTGCTGGAGCATCGGCGGTACAGTTGGGTACATATAATTTAATATCGCCACAGGGAATTACCCAAGTTATTGACGAATTTAGCCAGTGGTTAGAAGACCACGGTGTCCAATCGCCTGGTGAACTGGTTGGTACGCTTCAACTGTGGTAAGCTCCAGTCACTTTTTCTGTTTGGATATACAAGACATTTTAAAACTTCAAATTTTCTAAATTGTATAGTACATCGCCGGACGAGGAGAACGTAAAATGAAAAATCCAATCATTAATGCCTTATTTGATACGAGAGCTATTCGGGTCTGTTCGCCTGAAGAGCCATTTTGGTATACCAGTGGTTTATTTGGACCTTACTATGTCAACACCCACTTTTTATTCGGCAGCGAGGAAGAGGCCAAAGCACTGCTCCAACAGATCGAAGAGACTGTCGCAGAACCGGTCCAATTTGTCCAAGTTGTTGGCGGCAAAGTTGCCGACCAATACGCGGAAAATGATACCTACAGGTTGGTCGTTGATCGCTGTGTCGAAACTGTCAAAGATCTCAAATTTGATCTTATTTCCGGTGGCGAACGGCGGGACTTTTTCTTTTCTCTTCCGGTTGCCAAGGTGCTGGAGAAGCCCCATTTGACTATTTTAAAAGATGGCAGCAGCTATCTAATTGAAGCGGACGGGAGCATAAAATCAAGTAATGCAGCTGAACTTAATGGTTTAAAAGTTTTGCACGTAGCAGATCTTGTGACCCAGGCTTCCAGTTATTTGCGAGCTTGGTTGCCGGCAATTAAAAAGCTTGGCATGAGCATAGATGACACGCTGGCGGTCGTAGATCGGGCGCAAGACGGTGCAAGTATTTTGGCTGCAGAAGGTGTAACCCTTCACACGCTGGCATTGATGTCGCGACCACTTTTTGAAGCGGCTGTGGAACAGGGATTGATCAGCCAGGCTCAGTTGCAAATGATCGAGGACTATGCCGCTGATCCCATCAACTTTGTGCGTGCATTCGTAGCAACTCATCCAGGCTATTTGGATGCTAAAATCGCTGAGGGCGGCAAGGCAAAGGAACGGGCCGAACGCCTGTTGGCTTCAGATTATTTGAAATAATTTTACATTAGATGTTGCCGATGGCTTCATCTCGAAAGTGAGCGATGGCTGTGGCCATCGCTTTTTCGTATAACTCTTTGGCATCAACCCAAATCAGATCCATATCTTTTGGGTCGGTAAGAAAAGAATAATCCGCATCATCGTATTGTATTCCGTGATCGGCAAGTTCTTGACCGTCTATAATTGGTGCGATTAGGGAGGAAGGATCATCAGTTAAACTCATAGATTTTACCGATACTGCCCAGCCTACCATATTCCACTCGAGATGGCTGAAAATATGTCGCCGCGGCTGTAGAGGTCGTAAATCGAGGGTCTCATAGCCATAATCTTCCAGTAATACAGCGACTTCTTCACCGCTTCGATGACCGTCTAAATAGGGAAATTCCCAGAGCCCGCCTAACAAACCGTCGGGGGCTCGGCGGCGCACCGGGTAGCGTCCGGAGAGATTATCTCTGACCACTAAAATGGTCAAATCTTCGACCGGGCGCTTCTTCGATTTTTTAGGCAGTGGCAATTCTTCCGCGGTGCCTTCAATGAGGGCGCTACAATTCTGATGCAGGGGACAGCGTCCACATTCGGGAACTTTAGGTCGACAGATTAATGCACCTAATTCTATGAGTCCTTCGTTGATTAGGGATGCTTGATCCGGGCAATGATCGAGGAGATTTTGGACATAGGAGCGGGCACACTGTTTGTCTTTAGCATTGCCTTGAGTCCAGGGACTGTTAGTCAGTCGGGCGATGACGCGGACGACGTTGCCATCTACAGCTGGAAAAGGTGCATCAAAGGCAAAACTCAAGATAGCACCAGCGGTATAATCGCCAATGCCAGGAATTTTGATCAGTTCTTCATATGTATCGGGAACAGTGCCGTCGTGATGATTAACTACATAATTGGCTCCCCGCCACAGATTTTTTGCTCGGGAATAATAGCCCAATCCTTCCCACAGTTTTAATATGTCATCCAGGTGAGCTGCGGCTAAATCCTGGCAACTGGGAAATCTAGCCATAAATGTCTCGTAATAGGGAATGACGGTGTTGACTTGGGTTTGCTGCAACATTATTTCGGAGACCCATACGTGCCAAGGGGAGCGATCCCTTCGCCAAGGTAGATCTCTAGATGCTGCGTGAAACCAGTCGGTCAAAGGGGTAAGGATTTCTCTCTGTAGAATTGGTTGTGGTTGGACACACATTTTTCTAAAGTTCCTTTTCTAACTATCTGATTCCAATATATTATAGTTATTTCCACAGTCATTTAAGCAGACAAAGTTTTTTAAAAATTCTGTGGTTTTGGCATTTAAAGCGGCGCTACATTTAATTTATAGTATAGTCATCTGAACAATCCTAACATAACGTGTATAATACGGAATATGTGCGATTGCTTTCTAGGTATCATTTACCTGGCTGCAGTTGACCTCTCTGATGGTGAATGTATGGTTCTGCTAGCAAGATAGGGGTCATAGTATACGCCACAATGATAATTTTTAACATTTATATATTGAAATATGAGATGAGGATATAAAATGAAAAAGACACCAGTCAAAGGCACAAATGATTACTTACCTGAAGAGGTCGCCGTTCGCGACTATATGCAAAATAAGATTTTACAGGTATATGAGAACAATGGCTTCCAGCGCATTATGACACCGGCGCTGGAGGATGTGAACAACCTGGACAACAGCGATGGCGGCGAGAATCTTAATTTGATTTTTAAAATACTCAAGCGAGGGGATAAACTAGACCGAGCCATAACAGCCGAGAAGTTTGATGAGTTGGCGGACTTGGGTTTGCGCTATGACTTAACTTTGCCTCTGTGCCGTTATTATGCGAATAATAGTGGTCAGCTGCTCAATCCCATGAAGGTAATCCAAATCGATAAAGTCTATCGTGCCGAGCGACCTCAGCGAGGCAGACTGCGGGAATTCATGCAGTGCGATATCGACATTCTTGGTTCCGAGTCCGTTGCCTGTGAGATTGAATTGATTCTGACCATGGGTGAGGCGCTTCAGGCGATCGGGCTCAATGAATTTAAAGTGAGGATCAATGATAGGCGCATTCTTATGGGTGTGCTGAAGTCTATGGGCTTTCCCGAAGATGACTTGGACTCGGTGTGCTTGACGTTTGATAAATTCGATAAAATAGGGTCTGAAGGAGTCGTGCAAGAGTTGACCGAAAAGGCATTTCCGGCAGCCGCGATTGAACAATTGAATCGGCTGATGACAGCGGATCGTATGACTTTAGACACATTGCCAGCGGCGGATGAGATGCGTGAATATTTGGATGAAATGCGACACATCATTGACACGGTCGAAGAACTCAACCAAGGACACTATGATATTGAATTTGATATTTCTTTGGTTCGGGGACAAGGCTATTACACGGGTCCAATTTTTGAAATTGAGAGCACTAAGTTCCGCGGTTCACTGGCGGGGGGCGGTCGATATGACCACTTGATCGGCAAATTTATTAACAGAGATGTGCCAGCAGTGGGTTTTTCGATCGGCTTTGAGCGCATTTTCTCGCTGCTAATGGGAGATGGAGAGTATCACATTCCAGACCGCCGCAAGAAGGCTGTGATTCTCTATGAGAAAAATAATTTTGCAGAGGCATGGCAATACAGCGCTGAGTTGCGCGGACAGGGGAACTATGATGTTCTGCTCTATGAGCGTCCTAAGAAGACGGGTCGACTTTTAAATCAGTTGAAAGATCACGGCTACGCGGCATTTATGATTTATGGACAAGATGAAGAGTTGCGGGAATTAGATTAAATAACTGTTTTATTTATCTTTGATAATTGTCATGATAATAGAGCAGTTCAACGATAAACGCGCTTCTTGATTAACTAGATATTTTATTGTGATTTAACCACCGACTATTATTTAGTCGGTGGTTTTTTTGTCAGGCTGAATGACTTATGGGGTTAATTTTTATAACTCTATAATTTCTATATGTGTTCATGATTTAGACACATTTATCTATGTGAACTATCTCTATTGTCAATATTATATTGCTTAATAATTTTATTAATGAATCTTTAAACAACCTAAAACCTCTGCAATATAGGTGTTTTAGGAGTTTCTCATTTATATAGTAGTTATATCTATACATTATTCCTAATTTTAAAAGGATTTTATAATCATGTAAACGAACTGTAACAAAACAGGCAATTATAATGCTAGAAAAGTAAAGTTGCTGTGCTATACTTTGCCAGATTAGAGAAGTATAAGTTTGTATTTTCATGAATTGTAGGTGTAAGTTTGTCTTTAAAAAGGTAAATAAATGCACCGAACAGTGGGAGTAAACTATGGTTAAACGTTTTTCTGCAAAGCGGCTTTTAAGTATGGTTATGGCGCTGGCTATAACGGTTCTTTCATTTCCAGTCGGTTTTAATGTACTTGATGGACAGACCGATCCCTTGGTCGCAGCGCAAGGAGTAAGAGGCAGTTCGGTTGGCCCATTTAGAGATGTGTCTCATACACTCACTCTCGACGAGGGTCATGAGGAAGAATGTAAGCGCCAAATGACCGGGGCAGTGGAATTCACTTGGCCCGAAAAAGGGACGTACATCGACTTTGTCATCGTCCAAGATACCAGTCAATCTTTTGAAGGTAATTTTACATATGTGAAAAATACTTTAAATAAGATGATTGACGAATTGAATATGGGTACGGATGAACATAACTATCCCAAAGACCGCGTGATGACTGTGGCCTTTTCCGGAAATAATGGACTAATCGAAGGTCAAAATAGCTCAAGTCAAGTGGCCAATAGGGGCTATCCTCCTCTGGTATTGACGCCGGGTGGATTTTATCTCACCAAAGAAGAGGCAAAGACTGCTGTCAATAGCTTTGAGCAGTCACACGCAACTCCCACGATTGATGCCCTGGCGTTGGCCAAATCCCACTACAATTCTTTGACAAATGGCGGTGAGGTATACAATAAATCTGTATATGAAGTCGGCGACCGAGTGCACCGTCGGAAAACGGTTTACTTTTTGCTGACGGACGGCGTGGCGAATTCGGCTAAGTATGACAATTTGTTAACGAAGCCCGACACCGCTATTTTTGGCGATCCCACGTCACAATCTGGTTATACCGCCAGCAGTTCATATGGCTGGGTCGACAATAGTCAAAATCTGGACTATATCCGCCAATTATGGGATCGCTATGGTCAAGGTTCGTCAGCGGATTCTGTCAAAGTAACAATTAATAATAAAAATTTCTATGTTTTGAATCCAAATTCGTCTCAATATCGCGATACCCTGTTTGTCGGTGTCAGAAGTCCGTTAAACCAAGTGAGGCCAGAAGCCCGCATTGAATTTGATTTAATGCTGACCAATATAAAGCAATATGGGGAACTTTTAAAATCCAGCGGCGGTTTGGTTGAATCGGGCGGTATCGGCGGTCGGGCCCATATGTTAACCGCTTTTTGGGAAGATATCGCAAGTTTCCGGGAGCTTGATAATTTGGGACCCTGGTATGAAAATCCATTCACGATCAATGGCGTCGCCCAGGAACCCATTCGTACGCAATCTTTACAAACATTGCAGACCATGGCCTCTGATGAGCAGTCCTTTGTTTTAGGTACCTCTGACGACAGTGGAATGTCACAGTTTGCCAGAGATTTGACTGCTGCCTTGCGCAGAATTGCTGATGCCGTCGTTGACAATGTCAGTATTGCCCTCGCCGAAGGATATGTTGCAAATACAGATCAGATTGTCATTGAAAAATTGAGCGACGACGGCGAAACTGTACTTGAAACGATGCCTGTTTCACCTGGTTCGGAATTATCTGACACCCACATGATGATCAATATGGCCGCTATGTCCAAGGGACGGTATCGGATCAAGTATAAGGTAACTGAAACGGCATTTTTTAAAGATGCAAATGTACCTGCTGATATTTCCTTTGACTTTGAAGGTATCAACTACCCGTTGGATGCACCTGAATTTAATCCCTCTATCCCGGGCAATCCGCGCACAGATTGCGAATTTGATATTTTGAAAGAGGTGTCTTCGGATTCGTCCACGAATCGGGAGGAAGAAAAATTTTTAAGAGAGTTGACAGAGGGATTTACATTTTATAATACCTTCAAATTAAACAGAGCTGTGCAGGACGTCAAAGAGGATGAACAGATTATATTAGAGGATCCCCTTGACCCGGATGTTGTCTATCAAGAAGGTACCGCCACGGCGAAAAATCTTGATACCCAAGCAACTTACGATGTCAATTACGA
This sequence comes from Clostridiaceae bacterium, assembly GCA_012520525.1. GTDB lineage: Bacteria > Bacillota > Clostridia > Saccharofermentanales > Fastidiosipilaceae > JAAYOA01. The sequence goes on from JAAYOA010000020.1 coordinate 17,415, forward strand.
CAGCCAGGCGCATAAGTTGATCATTATCTTGCCGCCCAACGAAGGCGCAGGTTATCCCTATGGAGGATATCAGAATCAGACGATTGAACTTAGATTTAAAGGCACACTAAATAGCGAAACCATTACCCCTGAAAGGCTGGAAGAAATTCTAGGTTTGAATGAACTGGGGGAACCTATCGGTGTGCCCAATCAGAGTAATATTCGTTACGGTAAAGAGGGCGCTTGGAAAACCAAACCTTCCAATCCGGTTAAAGTCGTGCCGCCGCCGCCCAATCCCCCCATCGAGAAAAAAGTCAACGACGTTAAAGAACTTACGTTGACCAAAGACCAAATGAGTTACCCTCTCATTTATACCGTCAAGACGCAGCTTCCGGCTGTCGTGGAAGATTACACATCCTTCACGATCAGCGATGAAATTCCCCACGTTCTCGTATATCAATCTGCCTATGTCACGGTGGACGGCGGCACCGATGTGGACAAAAAGATCGTTGTCGCTTATGACCCTGGCGAGCGTGAAGTTACAGCAAAACTGACAGGCACGGATGACATTAGATTGTATGCAGGAAAAACACTGATTCTGACGATCAATACGATCATCGATCAGACGAAAGATCTCAATCAATATTTAGTTGAAGGCGCTATACCGAATACCGCCAGTATCCAAGTGAACGACAAGCCTAAAATTGAGGACACCGCAAAGATTAAACCACGCAAGACTGGCTTCAGTTTACAAAAACATCTGGAAGATGAAGAGACCACTTGGCCGGAGGGTCAACAAGCTATATTTAAACTGGAACGTCAACTAGGCGAAGGTTGGATCGTTGTAGAGCCAGAGATTACCATCAATAGTTTTGATCCCGTTGAATTTTCCGATCTTTTGCCCGGCACTTACCGCTTAACTGAAGTTTCAGCCCCCGCTGGCTACATCAAATCCGGTGACACTGTTTTTGATCTAAATGGCGACGAGATAGGAATATTCAAAGTATTAATCATTAATACGAAGACGCCGGTTCCGATTAAAACCGTGGACCAGTCCTACTTTGAAGACTTCGAGGCAACCCGGGAGTTTATCGTCTCCGTTCCTGTCGGTCCTGTCTTTGGCATAACGTCTTTTATTGTCGAAGATCCAATCGACAGTTTCTTGAAGGTGACGGAAGTCCAAACCTTAGTCGATGATGGACAAACGGAAGCCCCCATCGACGGCATTGCAGCTGTCATTGAAGATAATACGGTTCGTTTGGTGGTAACCGATCCTGAAAACTTGGCAAAGATAGACAATAAGACCGTCAATATGATCATTAAAGTTCAATTAAAAGATGGTTTTGTTTATGCCGATCTGCCCGACGAGTATAAAACCAATGGTATTCCCAACCAAGCCGGCTTATTTATTAACAATAAGCCGAAGGTTTCAACCTGGGAAAAACGCGTCCAAGTACCTGTCGGCGAAATCACATTGGTGAAGACCTATGAAGGCAATGCTCTGCCCGATGACAAAAATGTTTTATTTAAACTTTATCGTGTCGTAGGTGATAAAGACTTCGAATCCGGAGAAGAGAACGACGTACTCGTCAATTCCTACTGGACCCAAAAGAATGAAGAGAATCAGGATGTTATTCATGTCACTGATTTACAGCCCGGCACATATTACTTTATAGAGAGTACGACACCGGTGGAATTTGCACCGGATCTGACCCCTCAGGTATTTACGATTGCGGTGGATGCCGGCGGTGAAACCGTTACTACAACGACAACGGGCGAAGGCACATTTGCTGATTTCACGGTCGATAACGAGCCGATCGATGTGCCTGTTCCAGAAAAAGAAGTTAAAGAAGTGGGCGGCGACTATGATCCCGAGCATGTGGATTTAAGCGCATTCGACGCTACGTTTAATTACAAAGTGGAAGTGCCGATTGGCAAAGTAGACGGTTGGACAGAGTTCACCCTCACCGACCCCGTCGATCCCCAACTCAATGTAAGCAATATAAAAGTTGATATTAAAAACAATGAGACCGTCCTAAAGACCTATACGTTGGACAATTTAAATGATGCCGATCTATTTACACACAACGCCGAAAGCAATTTAATTACCTTTCAATTTACCGAATTGGAAAAAATCAAAATGTTAGCGGGTAAAGTAGTAGTATTGACTTTTGATGCGACGATAAAGGATAAGGCTGCCTTTATTGCCGCTCATCCCGACTTAGTTGTTGGCAACGAAGCCAAGCTTGACATTGGCAATCAAAGCAAGCCGTCTAACAAAGTAACTGTTGTTCCTCCGCCCGAACCGGACAAAAAAGTCAACGGCGAAGATGAAGTTACCGTTAATAAGACACAGCTTGAAGAACCATTTGTTTATACTGTGGAAACGACGCTTCCCGGTGTTGTCTCTAATTATGAAACATTTACCATCACCGATAAATTGGACAGGCTTCTGATTTATGAATCAGCCTCAATTACTGTCGACGGTGGCGAAGATGTGGATGGAAAATTCGTCGTTGAATGTGACGAAGAAAGTCGTCTGGTTGTCGCAAAACTTACGAGTCCAGAAGACATCGCCCTTTATGCGGGCAAAAATATTGTACTTACCATTAATACCAGAATTGATCCAACGAAAGATCTCAAGGACTATCTGGAAAAGGGTGTACTGCCCAATACGGCCTCGATTCAGGTCAACGATCATCCCAAAATTAATGACACAGCGAAAGTTACTCCGATGCGTGGATCTTTCAATCTGTACAAAAAACTTGAAGGCGAAACGACGACTTGGCCGGAAGGTCAACAAGCTGTCTTCAAATTAGAGCGCAAAGTCGGTGAAACTTGGGTGGTTGAGCGGTCAGAGATTGTTGTAGAAAGCTTTGACCCGATCGAGATTTCAAATTTGCTTCCCGGTGAATTTAAACTGACCGAGCTGTCCTCTCCAGACGGCTATGTGCCGGCGGGTGATCAAATGTTCTCCCTGTCTGGCGACGAACAACAAACCGTTGAAATCATTGTGAACAATACCAAGACACCTGTTCCTGTAAAGACCGTGGATCAAAACTTCTTTGAGACCTTTGACGCAACTCGGACATTTACGATTTCTGTTCCGGTGGGACCTGTAGATGGCATATCGTCATTCAACATCGAAGATGCAATCGATAGTTACTTTAAAGTTATCGATATCCAGACATTAGTGGACAACGAATCTGTCGAAGGCATTGCTGCCACAATGGATGGCTCTGTTTTAAAACTGAGTGTTGAAGGCGAAGATTTGGCTAAAATTGCTGACAAGACAGTCAACATTGTCTACCAAGTTAATCTCAAAGACGGCTTCAGCTACGCTGATTTGCCGGAGGATTACAAGACCAGTGGTATTCCCAACCAAGCCGGATTAATTGTTGACAACCAACCGCGGGTCAATACCGCAATCAAAAAGGTCGAGGTGCCTGTCGGCGAAGTTACCCTGAGAAAAACAGCCCAGGGTCAAGCCTTGGCAGAGAATGAATCGGCGACATTTGAATTATATCGCGTGATCGGTGAAAAAGATTTTATCAGCCAAAACGAAGAAGATACAGCTGATGCCCTCGTTGGCACGTATATGACTCGCAAACAGGGAGGCCAGGATGTCGTACATGTGGACCAATTGCAGCCCGGCACCTATTATTTCATCGAAACAGCTGCTCCGAACGGTTATATAACGGACGGAACGCCGCAAGTATTTGTCATCACCGTCAATGCAGGCGAAACTCCGGTGACGACCCAGACGACGGGAGAAGGTTCTTTCGCCAACTTCACCGTGGATAATCAACCGATTGAGACACCTCCAGTAGAGAAAGACGTCAAAGAAACCGGTGCCTTCCAGAAGTCCCATCTCAACCTGAGTGCTGCAGATGCAACGTTCAGTTATAAAGTAGAGGTGCCGATCGAGCAGACCGCTGGCTGGACCGAATTCACTTTGACCGACCCTGTGGACAATACACTCGCTGTTACCGATGTGAAAGTGGAGATCCTGTCTGGTTCTGATGTGGAAAAGACGTACACGTTAGAAGAGACGGACGATGCCGATGTATTTACATTAGGCGAAGACAATCTGATTATTTTCCAATTCACAGAACTGAGCAAAGTACAGTCACTAATGAACAAGACGGTCGTATTGACATTCAATGCTGAGATCAAAGATATGGCAGCTTATTTAGAGGCCCATCCTAATGCCGTAGTCGAAAACGAGGCAAAGGTTGATATTGGCAATGGTGCTGAGCCTTCCAATAAGGTGACCGTGAGTCCGCCACCTGAAGATCCGCCCCTTGAGAAAAAGGTCAATGGAGTCAAAGAAGCAACTTTGACCAAGGCGCAGTTGGAAGAACCCCTTGTATATACTGTGGAAACCACGTTGCCTTCCCATACGAACTCATACGAAACATTTACGATCAGTGACCCTTTGGATCCTGTATTGATCTTTGAGTCTGCCTATGTGACGGTGGACGACGGTCAAGACGAAGACGGTAAAATTATCGTCGCATATGACGATCAACAGAGAGTCGTCACCGCAAAACTATTTTCAGCAGCAGATATCGCACTTTACGCCGGCAAAAAAATCGTTCTTACAATTGATGCGAGAATCGATGAGACCAAAGATTTGAAGGATTATTTGGTAGAGGGTGCACTGCCCAATACCGCCAGCATCATTATTAACAACGAACCAAAAGTACACGACAGCGCAAAAGTTAAACCAATGGAGGCGGCCTTCAATCTGATTAAAAAACTGGAAGGCGAGTCGGAAAATTGGCCGGCAGGCGAAAAAGCAATATTTAGGTTGCAACGCAAAGTAAACGGTCAATGGGTCGTAGAGCAGTCCGAAATTGAAGTCACCGATTTTGAAGCTGTAAACATCACAGGTCTATTGCCCGGCGAATATCTCTTGAGTGAAGTGTCCGCACCAGCTGGCTATATTAAGTCGGGAGATCACGCCTTTGAATTAAATGGCAATGAGGCTGCCACCGTCGAGGTCGAAATCGTCAATACAAAAACCCCGGTGCCGGTAAAAACAATTGATCAAAATTATTTTGCCGACTTCAGTGAGACCCGTCAATTTATAGTATCTGTACCTGTCGGTCCGGTGACTGGCATTACCACCTTTAAAGTGGAAGACCCCATTGACAGCTATTTCAAAGTTTCCGATCTACAAACATTTGTTGACAATGAAAGGATTGAAGGCATTGAGGCTACTCTCGACGGTGCTGTCGTCCGTCTGACCGTAGAGGGGGACGATCTATCTAAGATTGAAAATAAGACGATTAACATTATTTTCAATGTCAATTTAAAAGATGGCTTTACCTATGCTGATCTGCCGGACGAATACAAGGCGAGTGGCATCCCGAATACGGCCAGTTTAATCATTGACAATAAACCGAAAATAGATACCGAAACGAAAAAAGTCCAAGTGCCAGTCGGTCAGGTGACTTTGACGAAAACTGCTTCAGGCACAGCCTTGGCTGACAATCAGACCGCTGCATTTGATTTGTATCGCGTCGTTGGTGCAAAAGATTTTGCGTCGAGCGAAGATAATGACGAGCTCATAGGAAACTACGAGACCCAGAAAAATGAAAGTAGCCAAGATGTTATTACCGTAACTGAATTGCAGCCTGGAACATACTACTTTATTGAAACGAGAGCGCCTGAAGGCTTTAAAACAGATAAAGATCCGAAGGTATTTGTCATTTCCATCGAGGCGGGCAAAGATCCGGTGACCACTGTTACACATGGTGAGGGTACATTCAGTGATTTGACTGTTGATAACAAACCGCTGGAAGCACCGCCTATTGAGAAAGAAGTTAAAGAAAGTGGCGCATTCCAAAAGGAACATCTGGATCTAAGTGGATTCAATGCAACATTTAGCTATAAAGTTGAAGTGCCGATAAAAGATACATCTGACTGGACGGAGTTTACACTCATGGATCCCGTAGATCCCGAGTTAAATGTGTCCAATGTCAAAGTGGAAATTAAATCAGATTCAAGCACTGAAAAAACCTATACGTTGGAGTCACCTGGAGATGCCGACCTATTCACGCTTGATGATGCCAATGTAATTACCTTCCAATTTGCCCAAGCGGAGAAACTGGAAAATTTAGCTAATAAGACGGTTGTACTGACATTCGACGCTGAGATTAATAATGAAATCTCATATTTGACGGCTCATCCGGATTATATCGTCGACAATCAGGCGAATATTAATATTGGCAATGGTGCGACGCCTTCCAATAAGGTGACTGTCAGTCCACCGCCTAAAGATCCGCCGATCGAGAAAAAAGTCAATGGTGAAGATGAAGTTCAATTAGATAAAGAACAACTGAACCAGACACTTGTTTACACTATTAAGACGACGGTACCTACGAATACACGAACTTATGAAAACTTTACGATTAGCGATCCGCTGGATGAAATTTTGATTTATGAATCCGCTTCCGTTTTGGTTGATGGCAGTGAAGACAGTGCGGGTAAGATTGCCGTAAACTACGATGCAGACAGTCATGTAGTGACTGCCCAACTGAATACAGCCGCCGACGTGGCAATGTATGCGGGCAAAAAAATAACCCTGACGATTCATGCTAAGATCGATCAGACCAAAGATTTGAAGGATTATTTAGTGGAGGGAGCATTGCCCAACACCGCTGGTATTCTTGTCAACAACATTCCTAAAGTGGAAGACAGTGCAAAAGTTATGCCAAAGGAAGCAGCTTTTAATCTGATCAAAAAACTTGACGGTGAGAACACGACTTGGCCTCAGGGAGAAAAGGCGGTTTTCAAACTTGAGCGTAAAGTTAACGGCACCTGGATCGTTGAGTTAGCCGACATTGAAGTGTCAAGCTTCGAGCCCGTCAGTGTGACAGGCTTGCTGCCCGGCGAATATAAATTGACAGAAACTGCTGCTCCCGAGGGATACATTTTAGCTGGCGAACAGATATTTTCGTTGTCAGGCGGCGAAGTTGAAACCCTTGAAATCGTCGTGCTCAATTCCAAGACGCCTGTGCCGGTTAAGACGGTGGATCAGACCTATTTTGAAAATTTCGCTGCGAGCCGCGAGTTTACAATCTCTGTGCCAGTGGGTTCCGTTGCAGGGATGTCGACATTCAGAATCGAGGACTCGATTGATCCTTACTTCCAAGTCACAGATATTCAAACTCTAGTTGACACAGAAGAAGTGGAAGGCATCCAGGCCGAACTGGACGGATCACTCCTCACACTAAACATTGAAGGTGATGATTTGGCAAAAATTGCCAACAGCACAGTCAATATCATTTATTCTGTGACCCTGAAAGATGAATTTAAATATGAAGATCTACCGGCTGATTACAAGGTCGAAGGTATTCCGAACCAGGCAGGACTCATTATAGATAACAGACCCAGGGTCAATACTGAAATCAAAAAGGTGGAAGTACCCGTTGGTGAAGTTGAGTTTATTAAAACTGCATCCGGCAAACCTTTAGCCGATGGACAAACCGCATCGTTCAAACTGTATCGCGTTGTTGGCGAAAGAGATGATCTAACCACAGATCAAGATGACGCCGAAGATGTGTATGTCGATACGTATACGACCAGCAAAGATCAAGGTCTTGACCGCATCCATGTAACTAATTTGCAACCGGGTACCTATTACTTTATAGAATCCGCTGCACCACAGGGCTATGTCCTTGACAAGACTCCACATGTATTTACCATTGTGGTCGATGCAAGTACGACACCGGTAACCACGAATACCACGGGTGAAGGTGTGTTTGCGAATTGGCTGGTTGACAATGACCCCATTGAGAATCCGCCGATTGAGAAAGAAGTCAAAGAGACCGGAGCATTCCAGAAGGATCATCTCAACCTGAGTGCTATGGAAGCCACGTTCCACTACAAGGTGGAAGTGCCGGTTTCGGAAGTAGACGGTTGGACCGAATTCACTCTCATAGATCCAGTGGATCAGACATTGGAAGTAACCAACGTTAAAGTTGAAATCAGGTCGGGTTCGACGGTTGAGAATACCTATACATTAGAAGAGATTGATGACGCCGATGTGTTTACTTTGGACGATCAGAATACAATCACCTTCCAGCTTACTGAATCGAATAAGGTTCAGTCGTTACTTAACAAGACAGTTGTCCTGACGTTTGATGCTGTCATTCAGGATCAGGCTGCCTTTATAGCTGCCCATAGCGATCTGATTGTCGATAACGAAGCGACCATCAACATCGGCAATGGCGCCCAGCCGTCTAATAAAGTTACCGTAAGTCCTCCGCCCGAAGATCCAACTCCGGAAAAGAAGGTCAACGGTGAAGATGAAGTAACGTTGAATAAGGATCAGTTAGAACAACCACTGACTTATACTGTCAAGGCGACTTTGCCACAAAATGTTCAGACATACGACACGTTCACAATAAGTGATACGTTAGCTCCGATATTAATTTACAATGGCGCGTCGGTCACTGTGGACGACGGCCCGGACACGGATGGGAAAATTGTTGTCGCTTATGACAGCGATGCACGGGAAGTAACTGCCAAATTAGTTAGTCAGACCGATATCGCTCTCTATGGAGGCAAGACGATCCTCCTAACCATTGATGCCAAGATTGATCAGACGAAGGATTTGAAAGATTACTTGGTGGATGGAGCACTTCCCAATACCGCAAGCATTCAGGTCAATGACCATCCCAAGGTAAACGATACAGCAAAGGTTAAACCGAAATATGCTGCGATCAATCTGTACAAAAAACTAGCAGACGAAGAGACAACTTGGCCGGAGAACGAAAAGGCTATCTTCAAACTTGAACGCAAAGTGAATGACAAGTGGATTGTCGAAAAATCACAAATCGTGGTTACAGGTTTTGAAGAGATAACGATCACTGGTCTACTGCCCGGTCAGTATAGACTGACAGAGCTACAGGCACCCGCTGGCTATCTTAAAACTGGGGATCAGGTGTTCACTCTGAGTGGCGATCAAAATAAAGCTATGAATATCACCGTCGTGAACACAAAATCTCCTACGCCAGTGAAGACGGTCGATCAGGATTATTTTGAAACCTTTGATGCGACGAGGACATTTAATATATCTGTACCTGTCGGTTCGATCGCTGACATGACATCATTGAAGCTCGAAGATCGGATTGATCCCTACTTTAAAGTTACCAGCATCAACACCTTCGTCGGCGGCAAAACAGTTGAAGGAATCGAAGCTGTTCTGGAAAATGATCTGTTATCGTTAACCGTCACCGGTACAGATCTAGCTAAAATTGCAAATCAGATCATCAACATCAACTACACAGTGAAATTAAAGGACGACTTTGTCTACACAGATCTGCCGGAAGATTACAAGACAGAGGGCATTCCGAATCAAGCTGGATTGATTGTTAATAACAACCCAAAGATCGAGACTGAAATCAAGCGCATTGAAGTTCCGGTCGGCGACATTACTTTAATTAAGACTGCCGACGGCAAACCGTTGCCAAAAGGGCTGTCAGCAACCTTCGATCTATACAGGGTCGTGGGAGCAAAAGACTTCGCCTCAAGTGAAGCCGATGACATCCTCGTCGGAGAATACAAGACAGTTAAAACTGCTGACGACCAAGATGTCATCACAGTGAAAAATCTGGCACCTGGCACATACTACTTTGTAGAGACCAAAGCGCCGCAAGATTTCAACAAACATGAGCTGCCGCAGGTGTTTACGATCACCGTCGATGCCGGTAGCAGACCGATCCAAACAAGAACGACGGGGCAAAGTTCATTTACGGACTTTACAGTTGACAATAAATCAACCGATATTCCGACTCCTCAAAAAGAAGTGAAGGAATATCCTGGCGACTATGTCAGCGAGCACCTTGACTTGACAGGACTGAATGCCACATTCAATTATAAGGTCGAAGTGCCGGTGGATCGGGTAGATGGATGGACTGAGTTCACCTTGGAAGATCCGGTGGATCAAACCCTTGATGTTTCTAATGTCAAAGTACAGATTCTATCCGGTGACACAGTTGTGACTACGTATACGCTGGATGCAGTAGGTGATGCCGATCAGTTTACCCACGATCCAGACAGCAATGTGATTACATTTAAGTTGACGGATCAGAACAAGATCAGTCCCTTGGCACAGAAGACCGTGGTCCTCACGTTCGATGCTTCGATTCGCGATGCAGAAGCCTTCCTCAAGGCACATCCAGATCGGATTGTCGACAACGAGGCGAGTATCAACGTCGGCAACTACAGCAAACCTTCAAATAAGGTTACAGTTAGTCCACCGCCAGAGACGCCGGCACCGATCAAGACCATTGACGGAGATGATCAACTGAGTGCCCGTTCACATGCATTGCAACTAGGTGCATGGGATCAGATGTTCACATACGACATCAATGTCGCTGTTCCCGAAAACACACATCACTATAAGTCGTTCGTTCTCGAAGATGTACTTGAGCGAGTGCTCGTTACAACGAAACACGATGTCAAAGTATATGTTGATGATACGGCTGTAACTGAATTACAACAATTCATCGCCATCGAGGAAGGCGACGGTATCCATGGTCAGACAATACGTTTTGCCATTGATAATGAACAACTCATTCAACCTTTTGATTTCGCAGCGTTAGCCGGAAAAAATGTACGCCTGGAAATCAAAGCACACTTCAAAGACGGTCTGAGCGAAGACGAATTGGCTCCGTATGTTGCGGAACAAGGGGTCGAAGTGCCAAATGATGCGGTTCTGAAGATCAACAATCATCCGAAACTATCCAACACCGTCAAGGTAACACCTCCCGGCGATGAGCCTACGGTGAAGAAATCCGTCGAGAATGCTGACTCCGGCCCAACCGACCATCTCTTGCTAAAACAAAAAGACGAGGTCTTTACCTTCAAAATTGATGTCGCTGTGCCGGCAAGAGTTGACGGCTACAAATCAATCGTTATTGAAGATACATTGGACAAGGCTCTCCAGACGTCAGCAGACGATGTGAGCGTCATCATTAGTTCTGAATCAACCGACCCGATTGATGCGGATGATCTTGGCAGAATCCGTGTCAGAGGTCAGAAAGTAAAATTTGAAATCAAAGATGGCTTTGAACGCGTTGCCGGCAAGACGATCACCTTGGTTATCAAGGCAAAGATTAAGGACAATGTCGGTGTGGAAGACATCGCCGCTAATTATGAGCAGAGCATGATCCCGAACGACGCGACTTTGATTTTCAACGGTAAGCCTAAGACATCAAATCGGGTCACAGTTACGCCTCCAGGCAATGTACCCGCTCCAGTGAAAAAAGTTGGCGCGACGCCCTATGATATGAATGATTATTTATTCTTAGAGGCGTTGGATAAAGTCTATTTCTATGACATTACCGTACCTGTAACAAATAACTATGGTTATAATTCTTTTGTAATTCATGACACTGTAGACGAACTATTGACCATCATTCCTGATAGTGGGGTTATCAGTGGTATACACGATATAACCGGTGAAATTACTATTGCGGGACGGACGATTACATATACAGCCAGCAGTGCAGACATTGCCAAAATGAATGATGCGGTAACCCTGCGCTTCCAGGCTAGACTGCGGGAAGATATAACCGTGGCAGAGATCGAACGTGCTTTGGCAGATGATGAGAACGGCATACCCAATACAGCGCAATTGGTTGTCAACGACAATCCTGAAAAATATTCGAATACAGTGTATGTGAAACCTGGGCTTGGTTCGGTTCGCTTAATCAAGACTGTTGATAAAGGGCAGCCTTTGCCAGCTGATCGCACTGCTACATTTGAACTGTATCGCCTAGATGGCAGAAATCGTGTCCTCGTAGGTGAGTACACCACAATTAATGGAGAGATCAATGTTAAAGGTCTTACTTTTGGTAGATATGAGTGGCACGAAAAACGCGCACCTCAAGGTTATGTAACCGCAGGCGATGTAAAGTTCACCCTCTCTTCTAAACAAAAACACTTAGATGTTACGGTTGACAACAAGCGTGAACCTGGCAATAAGTGGTGGGTTCCTAGAACAGGTGAAGACATGGATAAGCTGATGGTGGGTATGGCCATGTTGGCACTCGTTGGAGTTCTCATCGCATTGCGAAAACTCATCAAAGGCTTGCAGGATGACAAGGCATAAGCCGGTAAAGAAGCAGATCAAGCACTGACACACAATATACATTTGCTAATGCAGCATATGTTCTAATTTGAAATACCTCGGTTGGCACAACGCTAACCGAGGTGTTTTTATATAAAAATCCAAATGGAAATTAATTAATATTTTAACCAGTTACTATTTGGTTTAGATTCCCCAAAATTAAAGCCTCCAGCAAAGTTCTGGAGGCTTTAATTAATTTTATTTAACAATAATTTAGTTATAATTTATTTATTTTTCGTTTAAGAATATTGGCTAACTTACACTTTAGTTTAATATTTTGACATATTTATAGAAATTATTTGTAAAAACGAGATTGTAATTCGATTGTAATTTAATAGTTAGTTCACAATAAACAATGTGTGTAATTAAATATCTATAATTCTATTTTAAATAGAATTATTAAATCATTGAAAATCGTTAGTGATTATTTCATGACTGAATTTAATAGATATATGAATAATTTATCTGAAAGTTAATTTTTAAAGGAGCAATTCTAAGATGAAGAAAAAACTTAAAACAAGCAAAATTTTAAGTGCATTTATAGCTTTTACTATAATTTTACTGTCGTTGCCGGTGGGAATAATAACTCCACTTGGTCAACGAAATAATGTTGTAAAAGCTTCAGGTGTAGGACCGTTTAAAAACGTGATGCACTCTTTATCGGTTACGACAGAAATGGACGAAGATGGTTTTTATACCAAGTGCAAACGCGATATTGCCGGTCAGGTGGAATTCGATTGGCCGGAACCAAGCACTTACGTGGACTTCATTATTATTCAAGATACAAGTGCTTCCTTTTCAGGACAAATTGAAGAAATTAAAACAGCTTTAACAGGCATTGTAAAATCTCTCAATATGGGTGTAGATATTGATGGCGTGTCCCCCAAAGATCGTGTAATGGGCGTCTCTTTTCACGGATCTGATGGTTATGCCATCACCAATTCAAGCTCTCCAACTCCTCAGACAACGTTTTATTCTGCTGACAATGATCACTTGATTCTTCCTACTGGATTAATGACAGATCAGGCTGAAGTAATTGAAGCAATCAACGAGCTTACACTGAGTGGAGGTACGCCAACAGTAGATGGTTTGGCTGTAGCAAGAGAAAATTATAATGCTGCAATTTCAACGGGTGAATTTTATAATAATTCGACATATCAAGTTGAAGGTCATGAACGCCAGCGTCGTACTGTGTATATGTTAATTACCGATGGAATTGCTAACAATACTATGGAGAAAAGTTTTCTGATAAAACCTCCAGTAGAGCGATATGGCGATTATTCCAATCAACCAGGCTTTTCACCGGATCTATCCTTCAATTGGCGTGATAATGCAAAGATGCCTCGTTTTATGCAGGCAATGTGGGCTAAATATACGAATGAGTCAACAGTAAATGAGTATGCAATATATTTGCCATATCGTCCTGATTTTTCTCCTTCCAGTTGGTATAAAATATATAATCCTAATATATTTCCTAATAAAATTGGTTTTTATTTGGTTGATCAATATGGTTACGAAAATCCAACCCCTGCATATCCAAGTTTTCGTGAAGATGTCGATTTGCAAACGGCAAATTTGGTTGCATATGCGAATTTGATGAAACAAGAAGGGTTTGGTACCGAAACAAATCCCACGGAGTTTATAACTGCCTTTTGGGAAAATGGGCGAGTTGTAAGATGAAATGAAATAAAAAGGCTCTCGGCAATTCTGTACAATGTAATTGACAATACATACAAAGGAGAATCACCTTGAGCCAATTACATTGTAACAAAAAACGGAAACGTGGTCA
>JAAYOA010000021.1 GCA_012520525.1 Clostridiaceae bacterium
CCTACGATGATTCTGTGTACACTGCGACAGTTGAAGTCACAGATGCCCGCGAGGGTCAGCTGAATGTATCAGTGACCTGGACGGATGCGTCAGACAATACTGTGGAGTACCCGGTGTTCAACAATACTTATCGCGCCAGTGGCAGTCTGATACCCACGGCAGATGTGGATCTCAGTGGTCGCGAGCCGACGGCAGGCGAGTTCAACTTTACTTGGACACAAGTCAACGGCCCAGACCCCGATAAGAATGGTGAAGTACTGCAGACGAAGCCCAATGGCAGAGAAGGAGATGAGGGAGATCCTGAAGATCCTACCATCATTGATTTTGATCCCATTAACTTTACTCAGGACGACATCGGCAAGACTTATACTTATCAAGTCACCCAGGTGACACCAGACGAAGAAGGCATGACGGGCGATCCTACAGTCTATACGGCTACCGTAGTGATCACCGACGCTGGCAATGGCGAATTGAATATTGTGGTCACCTATAACGACGGTGAGAAAGACATCGAAGGCAACCCTGTCTTTAAACCTCAATATGAGGCAACGGGCAGCTGGACACCTGAACTGATCAAGGAGCTGGATGGTCGCGCCCTCAAGGCGGATGAATTTGGCTTTACATTGAAACAAGTTTCAGGTCCTGACGTCGATCAAGATGACACTGTACTGTCAACGGTGACAAATAGTGAAGATGGTAGCATTGCATTTGCAGAAATCAGTTACGATCAGACATCGATTAACAAGACCTATACATATGAAGTCAGCGAAGTCACACCGGACGAAGCCGAAACGGGTATGACCTATGCAGACACCGTATATAAGGCGACTGTAGAAGTGACCGATGCCGGCAACGGCAAACTGAATGTGGACGTCACTTGGACCATGGGCGATGTGGAATTGACCGAGGTCCCAGTCTTTGTAAATAACTACAAAGCAAGTGGTTCCTTTACACCCATTTTCAAGTCCACGTTAACGGGTCGCGACATGAAGGAAAATGAATTCGAATTTGAATTCAAGCAGGTCACAGGACCAGATGCAGACAAGAATGATACAGTCATTAGTTCGGTACGAAATGATGCGGACGGCAATATCATATTTGATGAACAGACTTATACCGAAGACGATATCGGCAAGACATATGTCTACGAAGTATATGGTAAGAAGCCGGATGATCCAGAGAGTGGTTTGATTTACGATAATGCCCTCTACAGAATTACGGTTACAATCACTGATGGCGGTAACGGACGACTGAATGTCGATGTTAAATATGATAAGGGTGATGGTTCTGAGATTCTAGAACCCGAGTTCGCATTCGATTATAAAGCCTCAGGCAATGTAAGATTGACGGCGACGAAGGAATTGAAGGGTCGCGAATTAATAGGTGGCGACTTTAGCTTTGAATTGAAGTCGATCGGTGACACACCGGCCGTAACACAAATCAAAGATAATGCTGCCGACGGTGGTATCGTGTTTGAATCTCTGCTATACACCGAGGCGGACATTGGCAAGACCTATGAATATGAGATCCGTGAGGTTGTGCCGGCAGAAGCCGACGAGAACATGAGCTATGATGAAACAGTGTATGCTGTGACAGTGAATATTGCTGATGCAGGTGACGGCGAACTAGACGTGAAGATTAGTTATAGCGACGGTACAAATCATTGGACAGCAGATGACGTTGACAAGACGATGATCTTTGAAAACATCTACACTACTGTTGAGACAGAAGTCACGCCACCGGTTAAACCTGAGTCGACAAAACCAGTTCAAACAGATAAGAAAACTATTGTTCCTCGTACTGGTGAAACGGCTACCGAAGTGGTTGTTGGTGCAATCTTGATACTGTTGGCTCTTATGGTTGCTGGCTATTGGAAAAAGAGAAGAGAAACAGAAGACTAATAAATGTTAGCGGCGAAGACATTTGACCGTTGATTAGAAGATGTGAGAAGTCCGGAAAACAGAATCTGTTTTCCGGACTTCTTTTGTAATTAGAATAAATATTTTTGTTAGTTAATCCTATAACAGACGGATGAGCACAAAAATTTAAAAGTGTCATATGGTAATTGTCTGCATACTCTATATAATGCTCTATAAAATCTCTTTATAACTGAATTAGGCCAACTAATGATAAGATATAATGACTATAATTTATAATGAAAGGGACGATTATGGGCAATAAGTCGAGACCGGGTTTGCTTGTTTTAGGCGGTGCAGCATTTATACTTGCTTATCTTTTGGGCGAACATTTCATTTTTTTAGTGCTAGGCATATTTTTTCTAGTTATGGGTATTTATCAAGGGCGAAAGAATTAAATTAAATTCTAGAACACCAACAGTATCTAGATCGTACAAATTACTTCCTATAAATCGCCCACAATTATATCAAGGAGCTGAGCATGGACAGACGAACAGCTTATTCTCGCATGGTCATTAAAGATGCTTTTTTAAAACTGTTGGCATCGACGCCCTATTCACAGATTAAAGTGACTCAAATTTGTCAAGAAGCAGATATTAGTCGTAGCACATTTTACCTTCACTTTAAAAAAATTAATGATGTGTTAGACGATGTATTAGAAGAGGCCTATGCTAATGTATTACACTGCGTAGACCACTTGTTGATCTTGAGAGGTTTTTCAGAAATACAATATCAAAAAGAACCTCTGTGTCAGTTTATTCGTAAAAATAAAAAATATCATAGTCTTTTCTTAGACGAAGAATTGTCAAATTATGTCATCGGTCGTTATGCAAAATTACATAAAGATGATTACGTGGCAAAATTAATAAGCATGACGGATCTCTCTGAGCAGGAGGCAAACACAGTATTTTGGTTCTATGCACACGGTTGTTTTTCGGTGACGATCCATAACCTCAACAAAGATGACGAAGATTGGGCAGTTTTGCGACACGCACTGGAACAGGTCATGGGACGCGGTTTATTTGGAGAAAGATGGACAGAATTATAAATGTGTTCATTATTATACATATTTTAAAATTATGTTCGATTCGAATTGAAACCTCCTTTCTATAATTGTTTAGAAGGAGGATTTTTTATGAAAATTTCTGTTTGTGGAAAAGGTGGCTGCGGAAAAAGTACGTTGGTCACATTATTAGCTAAAGAACTTGCTGCTATGGGCAAACGAGTGCTGGTCATTGATACCGATGAATCCAACTATGGTTTGCATAAACAATTGGGCGTAGAATTGCCAGAAGATTTTACTGCCTATTTTGGTGGCAAGCAAAAAGTTCTAGGAGACATGATGATGTCGAATTTTACCCATCAATTTTTTGCTACGACATGGGGAATTGATGATATTCCCGCCTCGTGTTCTGTGGAGAAAGATAATATTATTCTGATGTCCAGTGGTAAAATTCATGAAGCAAACGAAGGCTGTGCCTGTCCGATGGGTACACTTATGACTCAGTTCATTGATCACTTGACTTTAGGACCAGATGAATATGCCTTAATTGATATGGAAGCTGGAATTGAACATTTTGGTCGCGGAACAAATAATGGTACCGATCTGGTGCTCATGGTTGTAGATCCATCTTTTGAATCCTTGCGTCTGACTGGCAAAATCAAGGAACTTAGTGAGAGCATCGACAAACCAATCCGTTTTGTTCTGAATAAAGTAACACCGGAGATTCGGCAATTAATGCGCAATCAGGTGTGTGACGACACAGCTATTATTGCCGAACTGCCTGCGGATGGAGATCTCATGACGGCAGGTCTCATAGGCGCAGAATTGGATGGTGGCGACGGTGCATTAAAAGAAGCTATTCGCCAACTAGCCGTTTCTTTAGAGGCCAGTCGAGACCAGTTTAAAGATTCTTTTATTGCCGATTTGGCTTGATAGTTGGAGTTTTCCCAAATGATCTGTGAAAAAATTATTGGCACAGCGGATGAGCCCCGCTTTGCTGATTTACTTCATGAAAAAGTCGAAGTAGAGTGGTATAACGTGGGATCTCGACTGAATCGCTGTCGCACCGAAACAGGTGAAGAGGTGGGAATTCGACTTTCAGGCGATGATTTGAAACGTGGGATGAGACATGGTGACGTGATTTTTGCCGATGAACACCGCTGCCTCGTGGTTTATGTTCCGCCTTGCCCAGTAATTAAAGCCACAGTCGAACGTGATCATCGTCTGGCTTTGATCCGTCTCTGCTATGAAATTGGCAATACCCACGCTAAATTGATTTGCGAAGATGATTTACAGACATTTTATGTTGCATATACACCCCTGTACCAGGGATTGGCCGAGTCTTTAAAACGTATTGAAGGCATTCAAGTGGAGATTGTAGACCGTCGCTTGGATTTAGCCGATGCCCTACCTGCTTCGGCATTTGCTTATTGATTAGGCTTTATTTCATATAAACACCATCGGTTGACAATCAAATTAAAGGAAGATGAAAAATGAAAAAACGAATTTCACTTATACTAACTATGTTGATTTTATTGACCTTAGTCGGCTGTGGCGGCGGGTCGCAGGATGTAGATCAAGGCAAGGACGAGACGGTTGCAGAAGCAACAACGCCCGCTGCCGTTGATGAAGAACAGGCTGAGGCTGAAGAAATTGGAACAGCGGAAGCAGGAGTGGACGATTCAGGCGCAGACACTCGGGTCATCGTGGACGCTGTCGGTCGAGAAGTAGAATTACCTGCTCAAGTTAATTCTATTGTGCCTTTGGGCAATACACCGCGCATGATCACTTATTTAGGTCTAGCAGACCGGGTGGTTGGCATCGGTGAGTGCGAGCATGCCAGATCGCCTATTCATGCATATGCATACGTTAATATGGACCGTTGGCAAGATTTACCCAATGTGGGAACTGATGCTATGGGGGAGACGGCTTACTATCCGGAGGAGATTATTTTAGCTGCTCCCGATGTCATTCTCTGTACTTATGCCAAAGATGTAGCTGATAAAATCCAACAACAAACAGGTATTCCTACGGTGTCTGTGCCCCAGGGTACGTTGTTTCAAGATGACTATGACCAAGCGTTAAGGATGTTGGGAGAAGTCTGTCAAGTGTCTGAGCGAGCAGAGGAAGTCATTGCGTTTATTGACAGCAATTTAACTGACTTGGCGAGCCGTGTCGCTAATATCCCTCAAACAGATAAAAGCACAGTTTTAGGTGCAGCAGCGACATTCAAAGGCGGTCACAGTATCGACGGCATCTACACCAACTATTCTGTCTTCAAAATTCTCGAAGCAAATGACGTGGCTATTGATGTTTCAGAAAATGAGGGAGCTAGTGGTGTAATGGTGGACAAAGAACAAATCTTGAGCTGGAATCCGCAGATTATTTTCTTCGATGCAGGTAATATAGAGTTGGTTCGTACCGACTACAGCGATCAGCCAGATTACTTCAACCAATTACAGGCCGTACAAAACGGTGAGCTATATCAGTGGCCAAACTCCACCTGGCATTGGTCGAATGTAGAGATTCCCCTTGTATCTTCATATTATACAGGCAGTATTCTCTATCCTGAAGCATTTGCTGATGTCGACTTTGAAGCAAAGGCCAGCGAAATTTTTGAATTTTTCCTCGGTGAGCCTGATTTTTTAAAGGTCTTGGAATATGCCGGAGTCGGTTATCAAAAAGTGACTTTGGGTGAATAATAATGATTGAAAACCAGTCTCTGATTCGCGATTATGAATCATATATCAAAAAGAAGAGGTTGGCACTCTTAGCTACGTTGATCATCGGATTGGCTGCAGCCGTATATTCTATTGGTCTTGGTTCTATACCCATGACGTTAACGGATATCTTGCAATCATTCGTCAATAAAGCTGACCCGATGATTCAAGCCACTGTATTAAACATTCGATTGCCACGGTTAGTGGCAGCCGTTTTGGTCGGTGCAGGGCTGGCAGCTGCCGGCGCTGTCATGCAATGTGTGCTACAAAATCCACTGGCATCTGCCTCTACATTGGGGGTGTCCCAGGGGGCGGCTTTTGGCGCAGCTGTAGGCATCGTGGTATTTGGCGGTGGAGTGGTTAACTCAGCTACGGCGACTTCGGCTATAACAATTAATAATCCACACATAGTAACTTTGTGTGCCTTTGTATTTGGCTCCTTTTCGACCTTGGTTATCATGCTGATCGCCCGTTGGAAAAAAAACGTCGGTCCGACGGGGTTAGTTTTGGCCGGGGTAGCTTTGAGTTCGTTATTTGCTGGCGGTAGTACACTGCTACAATATTTTACCGATGATACAAAGCTGGGTGCCATCGTCTTCTGGACATTTGGCAATTTAGGTAGCGTCAACTGGCAGGAGTTGGCAATTTTAGCCGTTGTCTTATTGCTTAGTTTATTATTTTTTATGTTTAACCGCTGGAATTACAATGCCATGGAAAGCGGTGCGGACACAGCTAAAAGTTTGGGGGTCAATACCCGTTCGGTGACACTGATCAGCATGA
>JAAYOA010000022.1 GCA_012520525.1 Clostridiaceae bacterium
GTAAGTGCTATGGCATCTCAGGTCAAAATCTTCAGAATTTTATGAACATTCTGGGAAAGGATATTGATGCAGATAAACGTTTAAAGATAGGTTCATTTATGATGGATAACGCGGCAGATGCTGTACTAGATGGTAATAAGTTTTTTCAAAGACATGCAGCAGTGTTAGGCAGTACAGGTTCAGGAAAAAGCTGGTGTATTGCCAACATATTAGAAAAGGCAAGTACATTGAAGTATACCAATATCATTGTATTTGATATGCATGGCGAATATAAAAGTTTAGCAGAGGGAAGTGACCCAATTGCACAGCGTTTTAGAATTGCAGGACCTGGAGATTTGGAAACAGCAAAACCAGATGTATTATTTTTGCCATATTGGTTGCTGAATCGTGAAGAACTTTTGTCTATGATATTAGATAGAAGTGATTCGAATGCACCAAATCAAGCTTCTCGTTTTACACTACATATTAGAAATCTAAAAGAAGAAACATTAAAGAGGGAAGGTAAAGCGGATACGCTTAAAACTTTCACAGTGGATTCGCCTATTCCATTTTTAATAAGCGAATTGATACAACAACTTATTGTTGATGATACAACCAAGGGAGTTGGAAAGAATGGAACTGCTGTTAAAGGAGAATGGGAAGGAAAGCTTACACGCTTTATTTCTAGATTAGAAACGAAGATAGGGGATAAAACCTATGGATTTATGTTTCAACCTATTGCAGAAGCACAAAAGTATGAGTGGTTAGGGGCGATTTTATGTAAATTGCTAGGTTATGCTGATGGTGAAAAAGGAATTAAGATTATAGATTTTTCGGAAGTGCCATCGGATGTCCTGCCAGTTGTAACGGGAACATTAGCAAGATTGTTGTATGATGTGCAATTTTGGATGAATCCAGAGAAACGTACGCCGTTTACGATTATTTGTGATGAAGCTCATTTGTATTTACCTGTAAAAGAAGATGCGGATTCTGTGCAAAAGCAAGCATTGTATAATTTTGAAAGAATTGCTAAAGAAGGTAGAAAGTACGGAGTTTCTATTCTTCCAGTCAGTCAAAGACCGGCAGATGTAAGCAAAACAATTCTTAGTCAGTGTAACAATTTCATTGTATTAAGATTGACAAACGAAAGAGACAAAGGAGTTATTAAGAATCTTTTGCCAGATGCGTTAAAGAGTACAATAGAGTTTTTGCCATTGTTAGATGTTGGCGAAGCACTGGTGGTGGGAGATGCAATATTACTTCCAAGTAAAATAGTATTAGATAAACCATCGGATGCACATAAACCAATTAGTGCAACTAGAAATTTCTGGGATGAATGGGATAATAAAGAACCCGATAATAATGCGATTGTTGAAGCAATAGAGGCACTCAGAAAACAATGTAGAGTATAAGGAGGCAAAGAGAGATGATTGATTTGCACGATAGTCATGGAAAACATATAGCAAATTTTGTGAATGGTCAATTGCATGATACTCATGGTAAGAATATAGGACATTTTTTGGAACGAGAAGGCATTTTTATTGATATGCACGGAAGATATTTAGGAGAGATAGTTGATAAGAAGAGATTGCTTTATAGAAATAACTCTCCGTATAGGTCGATGTCATTTGGAGTTTATGGGAATTACGGAAATGTGGGAAATTATGGAAATTACGGAAACATAGGGAGTTGTTCTTATGGTGGGTTTTCAGATGTGACGATTAAATAAGATACTTGAAAGGATTGACTAATGAAAAAGATTATAAGTTCTATATTGAAATTTTTTACAAATCCGTTGCTGAAGAATATTTTGGGAATGATTTCACTTGCATTGATGCTAGTTCTGGTTGTTCTCATAAATATGGTTCAGGTGGAAAATTTGTGGAATAAAATACTGGCTACATGTTATATAGTGGCAGTTATAGCGTTTCTGGTCGTTTTGGGAACGCCAAAGACTGGGAATAGTATTGGCTTTAATAGAATGAGTATTACATCATTTGTAACATGGTGTGTTATTGTTCCAATAATTGCAGGAATATTTACAGATGTGTTAATTGTTAAAATTGCACCTGATTTGCCAGTAGATGATGTGGGGTTTTGGTCGATAGCAATTTGTATTACTATAGCATCATTTATATGGTTTTTAACAAAATTATATAAAAAAGTTGATGTGACTAGTTATTTGGATTTATATTCAACTGCATGGATTGCAGTAGTCACTATTTTAACCACTCTATTTGATTTGCAAGAGAAGAAAGCTGCTTTTGTATTTTTACTGGCAATGTATTTTGTTCTGCAGTTACTAATTAAAGGACGGATATGTAAAATACAAGAAGAAAAGAATAATTGTAATTGAGTGAAATGTTAAAGGCGAGAGGAGAAACTCTTGCCTTTTTCTATTGCATTTTGTACAATAATAGTCGTAACAGAACGTACCAACTCTAACAGAAAGGTCAACAAATATGAACATAGCAGCATATTGTCGAGTTTCCACGGATAAAGAAGACCAGCTCAACAGTTTAGAGACTCAAAAAGAGTTTTTCTTAGAATATACAAAACGTACAGGGGACAACCTTATTAAATTATATGCAGATGAAGGTATTTCCGGAACCAAAATCAAAAATCGTAAGGAATTCCAACGTATGCTTGCAGACGCTGAGAAAGGCTTATTCGACATGGTTGTGGTAAAGGATATTTCCCGTTTTGCAAGAAACACCGTTGATTTATTACAGAGTGTCCGCAAGTTAAAAGCACTTGGCATTGAAACACAATTCCTTACTGCGAACATGACTAGCATGGGTAACTCTGAATTTGTTTTAACCATCTTCGGAGCATTAGCCCAGGAAGAGAGTGCCAACACTTCTAAGCGTATTAAATTTGGTAAGAAGATGAATGCAGAAAAAGGTCGAGTTCCAAACATTGTTTATGGATACGATAAGACTATTGGTGATTATTTCAATCTATCCATCAATGAAGAGGAAGCAAAGGTTATCCGTCAGATGTATAAATGGTATACAGAAGAAGGCTATGGTGGAGCCAAAATCGCCAACATGCTCAATGAGCGTGGAGTGAAA
>JAAYOA010000023.1 GCA_012520525.1 Clostridiaceae bacterium
AGGTTAGACCAATAAGCGTATATATTAATCCTCGAACTATACTTAGTATATTGCGTAATGATAATTTAAATTTTGCAAAATTATAAATAAAAAATAAGATTGAAATCGGCAACAGTGAGATGATGGATTCGACAAAAGTTGGTCCAATTGCACTTGTAATAGGACCAAAAATGTCGTCGGATGCGACAAAGGGTACTGACTGTCCTTGAATGTTACTCTGTCTACTGATGACAGACATTAACATAACGGCCAAGATAGGCCCAGAACTCATCACACCAACTAGACCAAACGAGTCAGCCTCCGAACTTTTACCACCTTTTATGCGTGATAATCCCACCGACAGAGCCAGTATAAAGGGGGTTGTGAGAGCGCCCGTAGTCGCCCCCGAAGCATCAAATGAAATGGCGAAAAATTCATCTGAAACGAAAATTGCCAACATGAATACGACCAAATAAACAGCCCCCATGAGCCATTTTAAAGGTTTACTAAATAAGGTAAACATAGTACCAATTGCAATCATCACACCGACTCCAATTGAAACCATAATAACTAAGAATCTAGCTCCAATCAGCCCCCCAGTTGCTGACGAAACCTGTTCGCCTAAGATCATGAGATCAGGTTCTGCAACGGTAACTAGAAAACCTAGAATAAATGATAAAACAACAGCATAGATGGTCTTTTTAGACCGAGCCATCTCCCCCGCCAAATGACGACCTATCGGTTCCATACTCTGATCAATACCCCAGAGGAAAATAGCAAGACCTAGAAACAACAAAATAGATCCGATAAAAAATCGATATATAACAGGTGTCTCAACAGGCACCAATAATAAACTGACGAGAGAAACAAAGATGACAATTGGCAGGATTGATTTTCCTACTTCTTGAATTTTTGATTGTAGTTCATTCATTTATTACCCTCCCACTTCAACCTTTGATTCAAACAGACCTGTCGCTCTAGACACCGGCAAAACAAATAAAATGCCGCTATTTGGTTCATTTAATTTTAAATTGTTAATCAAGGTCTGCCGGATTTTAGGTACTTGTTCAGTCAATACGACTTGCATAACAATATCCTTTTCCGGTTCTATTGAAATTGGAAAAGCAGCGTCAATGACAGAGCGTCCAGCCCCGTGCCCATGGATAATTGTCCCGCCGGGAGCACCGGCCTGACGAGCAAAATAAACGCAATCTTTACTTTTGCCACGATCCAATATTGTAAATATACAGTGATAACGAAACGATGTTCTGTCACACCTCATTTGTTCAGGCAAAATATTTTCATTGCGGTAACGACTGATGGGAATGGAAAAAGCAATTCCTCTGTTGCGCCTATTGAGATGGAACACTTGTTCAACCATTGCGTGTAGTGGATTTTCCAATTCTTCAGGAATAGGAATAAAAATAATGTCTTTATGAGTTTCATCTAGACCGAGTACTTTTAAAATTTTATTTACACTAGTCCCGTCTCCATGCATGATCACACCGCCGGGAAGACCAAAAGATTGCATTTCACTCAATACTTCGTCTGCTTTTCCACGATTGACCACGACGAAGAAAAGTCTTTCATTGATCATCGTTCACCATAGCCTTTCTGTATAGACAATCAGATCACTGGTTGCAGGCGACTTGCGCCATTTTTGCATATATATTGTATAGTTTCTAATTATTTATTTCCATTCATTAAATAATTATTCACTAAATGTCACAGTTAGCCAACTGGTTTGCTATCAATTAAGATTAACTTAACAACGTATAATTAGTCTGAATTGTAATTATTTTTAATGATTTCTTGCAACATGCACATTTTTTACTACAAAATTTAAATCAATTCAGTTAACTTTGTTATAATGATCAAACAAATAATAAAAGAAAAGAAAGGTGATACATATGAAGACTATTATCGCTGATTTTCAAGTTAATCCGGATCAACTCGCCCATTTTCTCGATTTGGCCAAAGAACTTCATTCAAAGACGCTCCAGGAAGAAGGCAACGTCAGCTATATTTTCTGTAAAAAGCCCGATAGTGAATACGACTTTGCTTTCTTTGAAGTTTGGCACAATGATTTAGCTATCGAAAAACATAATGCTAGCGAACACTTCACTCGCATCATCCCTCAGATGATAGAATGTTGCACAGGAGAACCCAAAATCCAAGTGTACGATGTGTATAACTTTGAAGCTATATAGTTTTAAAACTATATAACCCATGTTGTAGTACAACCGATTAATTAACCGTATGTTGCAGCAGGTCTGACCTCAAAAAGAAGTAAGACCTGCTTTTAATTTCTCATTAAATCCATGAATATAATTTTGTTTCTATTGTGGATCTGAATTTATGTTGTCGCTTTGATATATCCAGCATAAATCAATATCTTCATCTGCTCTCGAATTCCACTACAGGATTAATTCAAGCGCAAGGAAGAATGCATTTAACCGTCCTCTATGATTAACGCAATGTCGCAATGGTGACCCCCATATCTCCCTCGCCAAAGCGACCTAAGCGATGGGATATAACACGGCGATCGCCTTGCAATGCTTTATCTACAGCATTTCTTAAAATTCCAGCACCTTTACCATGAACGATGCGCACACTCTCAACATTAGCCAAAACAGCTTGATCTAAAAAGCGATCCAGATTTACCAAAGCCTCCTCGGCAGTCTGACCGATTAAATTGATTTCGTTTCTAAATGTATTGGCCTTGCTGATATAAGCACCGCTATGTTGCGACTTGGTTCGATTACGTCGTCGACTTTCCTTGCGTCGCTCAGCGGCATTACCCTGCACCGGAGCTAGGTCATCCGGACCAACCCATAACTTTAATGCACCAGCCCTAAATAGATAGCGTCCTTGGTTGTCCGGACCTTCGTCAACTTTGCCGTTGGTCTTCAACGTCTTACAATAATATGTATTACCTACTTTAATAGTAGAAGCCGACTTAATCCCATTGTCACTGCTGAGAGTTTCCCTGCCAATTTCCCCCTCAATTGTATTCAGTTCGCGCTTGAGCTCGTGGCGCAGAGCCTCCGCATCTTCCCTCACGCCCGCTTGACGCAACTCTGTCAATAAATGATCTGTCGCATCCAGTTGTTTTTGTAGTTTGCGACGGGCTTCCTCCCTAACTTCATTAATTACATTTGTCTCTCGTTCACGGATTTTTTCAGCTCGCCGATCAAGTTTTTCACGCGTCTTCTCTATAGATATTTTTTCCATTTCTAATTCATGGCGCAAATCGGCAGCTCTAATCCGGTCTTCTTCAATCTGTTTAATTACCGATTCAAAGTGGCGTCCTTCATCACTTAGTCGCTCCCTTGCATAGCGAATAATAGATCTATTTAGTCCCAATTTTTGAGAAATTACAAAAGCATTTGACACACCTGGTACACCGATCAAAAGTCGATATGTTGGTTCTAACGTCTCCACGTCAAATTCACAACAAGCATTTTCAACTTCGGGTTCTTCCAAGGCGTAAACCTTGAGTTCCCTGTAGTGGGTCGTGGCGACCGTTGTCACACCCCGGGAACGCAGGAAATCAAGAACTGCAATCGCCAAGGCCGCACCTTCAGATGGGTCGGTTCCTGAACCCAACTCATCTGTTAAAACTAAAATATCTGGACTTGCTGCATCTGTAATACTCACAATATTCCGCATGTGAGATGAAAAGGTCGACAGGCTTTGTTCAATGCTCTGTTCATCCCCTATATCTGCCATTACATTTTTAAAGACCGACAGTTTGGAACCAAGTTCTGCTGGGATATGAAGACCAGCCATGCCCATAAGAGATAGTAATCCGCATGTCTTCAAAGAAACCGTCTTGCCGCCGGTATTGGGACCGGTGATGACCAGTGTCTTAAACTCATCACCTATATAAAATTCGATCGGCACAACTTCTTGCGGATCAATTAGCGGATGTCTCGCACCGTAAAGATGAATTATACCTTGATCATTAAAATTAGGCTCAGTTGCCTTCATCTGTCGGGACAGGTGACCCTTTGCATTAATAAAATCAATCCAGCCAACTTCTTCATAATTGCCGTATAAGTTATTTTTTTCGGAGGCGACTGCAGCCGATAATTCGGCCAATATGCGTTCGATCTCCTCCCTCTCTTCAATTTCTAGTTCTCTGATGCGGTTGTTTGCTTCCACGACTGCCGTTGGTTCAATAAATACCGTCTGACCAGTAGCCGAAGCATCGTGTACAATGCCAGGTACAGAGCCTTTATGTGAGGCCTTCACTGGCAGAACATAGCGACCATTTCGCATTGTAATTAATTGTTCTTGTAGAGCTGAAGAGCGGCTTTGCAAAAGTTCCTCTAGACGTCTTTTGATACTATTTTGGGTACGACGAATTGACTCTCGAATATTAGCCAACAATGGGCTAGCATGATCGGCGATCTCATTTTCTGAAATAATCGCGTTGCTGATGGACTGTTCTAGATCTTTTAGAACAATTAAACGCTTAATTCTAATATAAACTTTATTTTCATCAATATCAGGAACGGTCTCAGGAGATTTGACGTAGGTTGTTAAGCGCTCTACGCAGCGCAAAAATGATGCAATGTGCAGAAGCGCCATCGCACTCAATGTCGCCCCCGTCAAACTTCTCTTTATATAGCGTCTAATATCGTGTACGCCGTAAAGGGGTGGCATTCCAAATGCTTCCACCAGCACATTAACTGCCGTCGTCTCGTTTTGCCGACGAATGACCTCTTCTATATTAGAAACAGGTTCTAAGCGTTCACAGCGAAATTTACCACCTGGTGTAGCTGCCAATCCAGACAGTCGGTTAACCACTTTGTCAAACTCCAAGGTCACCATGGATTTTGCATGCACGTCTTTCTTTCACTCCTTTAATGCTAAAAAAATACCGCGGCGACACATTTTACTATGGCACAGCGGTGTTTGTTTCAATATAAATCTAAATTATTTTAAACGTTTATAGTGCCTATAATACTGGATTCCATATCGAACTGTTGAGTAAAAAGATAACGCAACAGGTAATATAAAAATATAATGGACAACAGTATAATAGCGCTCTGGCAAAATAAATAGCACGCCAAAACAGATCGTCAATAAAACTGTAGTGAGTTTGCCCCACCAATCTGACTTGACCGTTGTACCTTCAGTCCAGAAAAATATACCACCAGCAACCATGATTAACTGGTTAACTAAAAGTAAAACAGGAACCCAAAGTGGAAGTCGACCTGTCCACCACAACAGAAACCCGCTCGTTGCCTGGAACAATTTATCTGCTAGAGGGTCAAGAACTTTACCAAGATCAGTAATTTGATTGAGCCTTCTCGCTAAAAATCCATCCAATACATCTGTCAGCCAAATAGCGAGAAAAAGAATAAATGCAGTCTGCTGTTTCTCTTCTTTTAGTATAAAAGAAGCCATAAAAGGAATTGCTAATATACGAATTATAGTCAATATATTCGGTATATTAAGCCAATGTGAATTCCCCTCAAATTCTCCATTTGAAGAAAATTCTTCTTTTATTTTTTCATTCTTTGTCACAGACTGCATCCTACCATCTCAATTTATTTTGTTAAAGGGCAATGTCATATGCCGTCATAATTTGATCTTCTGATATGGTCTTCTTCATGCCGAGAGCTTCAACAATATCGACATCCACTATCGATCCATTTTGCAATGCTATCACACGACCAAATTCTCCTTTAGCAATACATTTTACTGCTTCTGCACCCATATAACTAGCCATCATACGATCTCGAATTGTCGGACTGCCACCTCGCTGCAAGTGTCCAAGTATAGTGACTCGTGATTCGATGCCAGTCGTGCTCTCAATGCGCTTGCTGATGTCTAATGTATCGCCAACCCCTTCGGCAACAACAACAATATAATGATGTTTGTCCTGGTTACGGCATTCTAAAAGTCGACGAATGACGTGACGGTCAAAGTCCATCTCGATCTCTGGAACGAGAATAACTTCAGCACCACACGACATGCCCACATTTAAAGCAATATACCCGGCATGTCGCCCCATAACTTCGATACAACTGCAGCGCTCATGGGAAGAAGCAGTATCTCGAAGTTTGTCAATTGCATCCATTGCCGTATTCATCGCAGTATCATAGCCAATCGTATATTCTGAACAACCGATATCGTTATCGATTGTACCTGGTACACAGACTACCGGCATTCCCAACTGTGCCAATTCGTTGGCACCGCGCATTGAGCCATCGCCACCTATAACAACAAGGGCATCTATACCAAATACGCGACACATTTCAAACGCTTTTTGCACACCTTCAGGTGTTCCAAAAGTCTTGCTGCGAGCTGTCATTAAAAATGTTCCACCTCGCTGTAATTTCTCTGACACACTGCGAGCCGTCAATGTTATAATGTCGCCTCGCCAAAGGCCATGGAAACCACGACGTACACCTAACATCTGATATCCTTGATGTAATCCGCTTCGTACCACGGCACGAATTGCTGCATTCATTCCAGGTGCATCACCACCACTTGTTAAAACTCCAACAGTGCGGATTGTTTTGCCTTCAGTCCAGGGTGCGTAGGTCTTTCTCATTTCTTTTTCCATGTTATTCTCCGTATACTCCTCTGTAAGGATTTCGTCCGCGAGTCATTTCGTTGACGAGGTTGACCTATATTATCTAAGATACAACATCTCGTAAATTGTACACAATAAGCTACATTTAGTTAAGACCTATTTTCTATTTTTAATCTTAAAAACGAGTTGTCTACTGAGTTTGGCAAGTTAGTAAATCCAACCTTTCTCTATCGAAAAATGCTAAATTTTCCTTGCCATAACGATAGATCAACAAGTTTAACACATAGGTATCTAAATCCAACCAATACTCCGGCGACAATGCGACACAATGATCTTCTCCTGCAATATAGATATAAGTTGGTGTGCGCCCCTGGAAATATGCAAGTGTCGCCAGTAATCGTTGGCGATGACTTTCAGATAAATCGGCAGGAAGGGCAATAACTAGACCGCTTTGATGATAATGATGTTGAGTGCGTCCATCTGGTTTACTCTCACGAACTTTATCTCTTCCCTTACTTGCATCGTGAGCGGGGGGTGATTGACCATGGACTTGCTCATTATAAAAGCTGTCCGTATGAGTGTAATTTTTACTATTATGTTCCTTTTTTAGATTGCGACTTGGTTCTTTCTTTTTACCGTTATTTTTATCTAATCCCTTGTGTTGATTAGGATCAGGTAAATTACTCACTAGAGCTTGACCTGAAGGTTGCTTGGTTTCTTCGTCGTTTGGTAATGGAAAAATGTTTTGGGCAATCAGCTTGGTCTCGGTATCATCACTGGCACTAACCCTTCCAGAAAAGATAAATACCTTCTGTTCAATCAGATTCTCTCCCCATTCCTTAAACAGATCGGGGAAAACAATAACTTCAAATCTGCCTGTAAAATCTTCCACACTAAGGAAACTCATCATGTCTCCGCGACGGGTCAATTTATCAGCTCGTTCCATCAAAATGCCACCCATCAAAGCCATTTGACCATCTTCAGCTATAGCTTCAGCGACCAAATTCTCCTCCTCCACCTCATCTGAAGCGGAACTATGTCCTCGAAAACTTGCACTAGTCAAATTCGTGTGTTTAGCTAAAGTTGTCCTATAATCATCGAGAGGATGACCAGTTATATACACACCCGTCATTTCGCGCTCCATAGCCAATCGGTCGTTGCGACTGGTAGGTGGCAGCGCAGGATATTCCGGTTCCGGAGCTGCAGGTGGCTCGGTGTTCCCGATATCAAAAAGAGAGACTTGACCGACCATGACTTCACTGCGCCTTTTGTGGCATTGAGCAAGGTAGGGTTCCACAACTGCAACCATGGCATTGCGATCTACACCAAACTCATCAAAAGCCGATGCACGAACTAAACTTTCGATCATTTTTCGATTTAAGCTAAGCGGAGAAACGCGGGTTAAAAAATCGCCAAAACTTTTATATGGTCCGTTTTCTGTGCGTTCGGCGATCATCTCACTCAAAGCCTGAAGACCAACATTTTTAATTGCGCCTAAGCCCATGCGAACAGCTTTGTTTTCCGTCGAGAATTTAACTACACTGGCATTGATATCTGGTGGTAATACTTTTATGCCCATATGTTTACAAGTTTCGATGTAAGTTGCTGCCTGATTAAGATTACCGATATAACTATTCAGCATAGCTGCCATAAATTCAGTGGGATAATAATATTTTAACCAGGCGGTATAATAAGCTACTACAGCATACGCCGCTGCGTGGGATTTGTTAAAAGCATAGCCGGCAAAATCCATCACTTCTTCCCAGATGTTTTCAGCAACTTTTTTGGGCACACCGCGAGCCAGTGCACCATCAACGCTCTTGCCGTCCTGGTCTTTACCACCGTTAATAAATAAATCTTTATAGTTTTCTAACAGATCTGGTTTTTTCTTAGACATCGCCCGACGGACATTGTCGGACTGACCCAAGGAAAAACCTGCCAAATCACGAACAATTTGCATGACCTGCTCTTGATAGACCATACAGCCATACGTAACCGCAAGAATAGGTTCGAGGAGGGGATGGTCATAGTGAATAGTTTTAGGATCATGACGTGCTTTTACATAACGCGGAATCTGTTTCATTGGTCCTGGACGATAGAGGGAGACACCAGCAATAATGTCTTCAATTGAAGTAGGCTTCAGCTCCTTCATGAAACTTGTCATGCCAGGACTTTCAAGTTGAAAAACGCCCGATGTGTCGCCATCGCTAATCATCTTAAAGACAGCGGGGTCATCCATAGGAAGAGCGTCATAATTAATATCAGGACCACCATTCTCTTTCACCATTTGACGGGTATCCTGGAGTACAGTTAGCGTGCGAAGCCCTAAGAAATCAAACTTTAAGAGACCAATTTCTTCGATATTATTTTTAGCATATTGAACAACTACCGAGTCATCATTACAAGCTAGAGGAGCAATATCCATGATCGGTTCTTCAGAAATGATGACGCCAGCCGCGTGGGTCGATGCATGGCGGGGCATCCCTTCAAATAATTTTGCAGTATCGATGACTTCTTTTACTGTTGCATCATTCATATATGCATTTTTTAAATCCGGTGAAACCTCTAGAGCCCGATCAAGGGTCATTCCTAGCTCAGTAGGAATCATTTTCGCAAGTCGATCGGTGTCTGCATAAGGAACATCCAATGCTCTGCAGACATCACGTACACAAGCTCGAGCAGCTAGAGTACCAAATGTAATCACTTGGGCTACGTGATCGTGACCATATTTCTGATTTACATAGTCGATCACTTCTCCGCGCCGTTCATAACAGAAGTCGATGTCAAAATCAGGCATACTAACCCGATCTGGATTGAGAAACCGCTCAAATAACAGTGCGTAGGGCAACGGATCAATATTAGTAATACCTAAGAGAAAAGCTACCAAGGATCCAGCTCCCGATCCTCGACCGGGACCAACAATAATGCCTTGTTCGCGGGCATACCGAATAAAATCCCAAACTATTAAATAATAGTCGATGTAGCCCATATCCCGGATCACACTTAGTTCATAGTCCATGCGATCAATATAGTCTTCTGCACTGTATTCATCAGAAAATTTAACTCGCTCAGGCAAGGCTGACATACAAAGAGAGCGAATATAATCATAATGATTTGTATTCGGCGGCAAATCAAACGATGGCAGATGGATGGTATCAAAATCTAATGTGACATTGCAGCGATCAGCTATTTTACTGGTATTAGCTATGGCCTCTGGGCAAAAGCGAAAGGCTTCTTCCATTTCTAAAGGTGATTTTACATAAAGTTGGTCTGTGCCCATGCGCATGCGATCCGGATCAGATAATTTGCGCCCCGTCTGCATGCACAATAAAACTTCATGAGGTCGGGCGTCTTCTGAATTCATATAGTGACAGTCATTTGTAGCTACCAAGGGTAAACTCAATTCTGCCGCAATCTCTTGCAACGTCTTATTGACATGCAATTGTTCAGGTAAACCATTACTCTGTAACTCTAAGAAAAAATTCTCGGGTCCCATTATGTCATGATATTCTCGGGCTAAATCCTTCGCTTTCTCTCGATCGCCAGCTAGAATCGCTTGTGGAATCTCTCCGCTCAGACAGGCGGATAAAGCAATCAACCCTTCACTATGTTGTCGCAATAGATCTCTATCTATGCGCGGACGGTAATAAAACCCATTAATAAATCCTTTTGAAACTAAGTGATTCAAGTTGATCAATCCCGCATTATTTTCGGCCAACAAGATGAGGTGAGCCATTTCTTTGTCTTTGGATCGAGTTTTTTCTCTGTGACCATTGGGAGCAACATAAACTTCACATCCGATTATGGGTTTAACACCCGCTTTCTGACAAGCTTTATAAAACTCAACGACGCCATACATTGCGCCGTGATCGGTAATTGCGCAGGCCTTCATTCCTAATTCTTTGATGCGATCTGGCAATAAACCAATGCGATTAGCTCCATCAAGGAGGCTATATTCTGTATGTAAATGTAAATGGGTAAAAGTCAAGCTGTGTCACCTCATCAATTAATGTTCCAAAAAGTAGAGAATTATCCAATAATTATATAAAGTATTTTCATTATATATCTAACCCATGACAGTAGACAAAACGATTTCAGTCTAAAATTAAAACTTTGCTGTCGTCTTCTTTATGTTCAATGAGCACCATATCGATAAAAAATGCATCTCCACGGTGGGATTCATGGTCCAACCTGTGGAGATGCACGTGAATATTTTTATTATTTAATTTTCCTGAACACTGTGATTGTTC
>JAAYOA010000024.1 GCA_012520525.1 Clostridiaceae bacterium
AATACCAGTTTTGTTATTGCCCATCGCTTGAGCACGATACGAGACGCCGACGTCATCCTAGTGATGGAAGATGGTGCTATTGTTCAGCAGGGAAAACATGACGAATTGGTACAACGAGAAGGTCTTTATCAAACATTGTATAATAGCCAGTTTGAAAGTTTGGCTTTAAAGTCTTCTTGATGGCAATGGTGGCGTATGTTGTATGCGCTATATTTGGAATATTTAGCTGGTGAGGACCATTAAAATAAAAAAGCCCGGTTGTCGATGAGGCATAGACTGACCTCAAAATGTTGAACCGGGCTTTTAGTGTTTTTAATTTTTATTGTTTCTAGTGGCTGTTAGTACAAATGTACCATGTGTCACATAATGCTATTAGTTAGCAACAGTTATTTTTTCGGTAATTTAAAGCTGTCGCGCAGAGAAACAGTTCGATTAAATACTGGTGCGTCTGAGTCAGCTTTATTGTCTTTGCAGAAATAACCCTTGCGGATGAACTGGTAACTGGTACCTACAGGTGCGTCGACCATACATGCTTCCAGTTTGCAACCCTTGAGCTGGCGCAGAGAATTCTCATTAATGACTGAATCATAGCCACCTTCGGCATTGTCAGGGTCTTCCACGGTGAATAGATATTCATAGAGGTTGATATCTACTTCATAGGCAGTGTTCTGGTCTACCCAGTGAATGGTGCCCCGCACTTTGCGGCCGTCTGGTGCGTTACCGCCCCTGCTGTCTGGATCATATTCGGCATATACATGGGTAACATGTCCGTCGTCGTCCACATCATAACCTGTGCAACGCACAATATAAGCGTGTTTGAGGCGAACTTCGTTGCCCGGGAACATGCGGAAATATTTGCGAGGTGGGTCAATCATAAAGTCATCAGCGTCAATCCATAGATGTTTGGAAAAACTGATTTCTCGGGTGTCATCGCGCTGTGGATGATTGTCGGCGGTCAAGAACTCCGTTTGATCATCAGGATAGTTGGTAATGGTCAGTGGGATCGGCTCCAAGACTGCCATGCGTCTGTCGGCTCTCTCATTTAGATCTTCTCTGATACAGAATTCTAAAAATGCATGGTCGACAGTATTAGGTACTTTGGAAACCCCAACTCTTTGGACGAAGTTACGAATGGACTCAGGCGTATAACCTCGCCGGCGTAGTCCGCGCAAAGTCGGCATGCGGGGGTCGTCCCAGCCGTCAACGGTGCCCGATTCTACCAGTTGCAGAAGTTTGCGCTTGCTCATTACAGTATAATTCATACCGAGTCGGGCAAATTCAATTTGACGTGGCGTCGAAGGCAGGTCGCAGTGTTCGACTACCCAATCATAAAGTGGCCTGTGATCTTCAAATTCGATGCTGCACAGGGAGTGGGTAATATGTTCTAGACCGTCTTCTATGGGGTGGGCAAAGTCGTACATCGGATATATGCACCAGTCGTCGCCTGTTCGGTGATGGGTATTATGGGAGATGCGGTAAATAACCGGGTCTCTCATGTTCATATTACCTGAGGTCATATCAATTTTGGCGCGCAGTGTGCGACTGCCGTCGGGAAATTCACCATTTTTCATGCGCTCAAATAAGTCTAGATTTTCTTCAGGACTGCGGTCGCGGTAAGGGCTGTTTTGACCGGGTTCTGTCAATGTGCCACGGGTTTCTCTGATTTCTTCGGGCGTCAAATCACAGACATAGGCAAGCCCTTTGCGGATGAGATCGCAGGCATACTCATACATCTTGGGAAAATAGTCGCTAGCGAAATAAAAGCGATCACCCCAGTCAAAACCGAGCCAGTGAATATCTTCTTGAATGGCGTCTACATATTTTTTGTCTTCGCTGACCGGGTTGGTGTCATCCATGCGCAAGTTGCAGAGCCCATTATATTCCTCCGCTAAACCGAAATTTATGCAAATCGCTTTAGCGTGACCGATGTGTAAGAAACCATTCGGTTCGGGTGGGAAACGGGTATGTACAGTCATACCTGCATAATCGCCTCCCGGTGCGATGTCTTCGTCGATGAAATTTTGAATAAAATGTCTTGACTGGGTCTCTTCGGCTTCGTTCACTAACCCTTTGTCGTTGATTTCTTTACTCATTTAAATATCAATCCTCGTCTATAAAAATATTTTTAAAAATTAGAATAATTATCTCATGATCGGTGGACCAAATAAATTGACTGATCCAATGGTTAATTCTAACCGTTCAATAATTAGTTCATTGCTACTGTATGACCGTGTGTTCACTTTAGAATGATGCCATATCAGTGTCTATGCATTCACAGTTGATTTAATCGACTTTTTCGGGCTGCTGATCAATGAAATCACTGAGTAGGGAGATACTGTGACCGAGGCGGAGAAGCGTTTCATCTTTGCCTAGTAAATAGAGAATCTCGACAGCACCACCTGGGGTGACTCCTAAGCCTGAAATAGCGATGCGAGTTGGCCACATTAATTGACCATTTTTAATTCCCCAATCTTTGGCGGTCTTAATTAACAAGTCGTGTAAATCATCTTTGTTCCAGTCTGTCATTTCCTCTAATAAGGGGAAGAGGCGCATCAGTGTATCCCTGGAACCTTCCAACGTGGTCTTCATTTTTTTGTGTACAAAGAGCTGAGGATCATACTGTTTATTGAAGTTGACTAAGAAGTCGATCATCTCGGGAATCTGGGTCAATTTGGTTAAGCGGGGTTGTAGAATGCTCGCTAACACAGTTGCATCGTAGTCTTTATTTTCAAATACCATATCAAAATAAGGACGGCAGCGCTCTGTAAACTCCTCGAGGGACATATCCCGCAAGTATTCACCGTTAAACCAGGTGAGTTTATTATAATCAAAAGTTGCCGGAGATTTGCTGATACCTTTTACATCAAACAATTCCTCTAGTTCTGCCAAACTAAATTTTTCCTGATTGCTAGGTGGTGCCCAGCCTAATAAAGCGATATAGTTGATGATTGCTTCGGGCAGATAGCCTTCGGCAACCAAATCATTAAATCCAGTGGCTCCGTGTCGCTTGGACAATTTATGCCCATCCTCACCTAGGATTAAAGGCAGGTGGACGTATGTCGGAACTTCAAATCCAAAAGCTTCATATAATAAATTATATTTAGGTGTCGATGAAAGGTATTCCGAACCTCGGACGACGTGGGTAATATGCATATTGTGGTCATCAATCACATTGGCAAAGTTATATGTTGGAAAACCGTCGGATTTAATTAAAATCTGATCCTCCAATTCACTGTTCGCAACAGAAATATCCCCGTAAACTGCGTCATGAAAAGTAGTTGTACCTTGCAGCGGCATTTTTTGTCGAATGACGTAAGGTTGACCTTGATCCAGCTTCTTTTGCACTTCCTCAGGCGACAAGTCACGACAATGGCGGTCGTAACCAATAAAAGATTCACCGCCCTTTTCCTTTAATTTTGCAAGGCGATCTGGGGTGCAAAAACAGTAATAGGCCTTACCTTCTTGAACAAGTTGTTCGGCGGCTTCTTTATAACCGTCGCGTCGCTCACTTTGTATATAGGGACCGTAGGGGCCTCCGATATCAGGACCTTCATCGTGCTTTAAGCCGACTTCTTTTAATGTGTCGTAAATAAGTTGGACCGCACCTTCGACAAGACGCTCTTGGTCAGTGTCTTCGATCCGGAGAATAAATTGTCCTCCGTTGGCTTTGGCAACTAAATACTCATATAGGGCCGTGCGTAAGTTACCGACGTGCATAAATCCTGTAGGACTAGGTGCAAATCGGGTGCGAACAACAGTTTCACTCATAAATAATGCTCCTCGTTGTGATATGATCTGTTTTGTTATGTGAATCAACAACTCACATGAAATGAAGCAGATTGATAAAATTTGACATACAAAATAAGTATAAGGATTTCCTGCGAATCAGGCAAATATAAATCAAGGAGAATGACATGTTCGGCTATGTGCGACCACTCAAAGGAGAGCTAAAAATCAATGAATTTAACCATTACCGGGCTGCCTATTGCGGATTATGTCGTGCAATTGGCGAAAAATACGGTCAATTGCCACGTTTTGCTGTGACTTACGATATGACTTTTTTAGTCTTGCTCCTCCATGCTTTGGCAACTGATGAACCGGGATATGAGCAATCAGGCTGTGTCTTACACCCGGTGCGGAAGCGGACCATGGCGGTTGGAGATCCTTTGCTTGAAGCCTGTGCGGATTTTACTGTTATCCTTACGGTGCTCAACATTGAAGACAATATTATCGATGGCGATAAAACTTTTTTTAATAAAATTTTACGCTTCTTTCTAAAGAAAAAATACAACCAGGCGAAGAGCGAATGGTCTGACACCGTGCTTCAATTGGAAGAGTTAATGGTGCAATTTCGCATTAGTGAAGATAAGGAGGATGGTCAATTAGCGGGACATACCTTTGGTGACTTGCTGGGCACTATGTTTGCCGCAGTGGGTGGTCTGTTGCCCATTTCTGAACTAGAATGTAAGGCTTTAGCTCTGACAGGCAAGGATTTAGGCAGTTGGATTTATTGGCTGGATGCTATAGACGATTGGCGGGAAGATAAACTGAGAAATGATTGGAATCCTCTGGCAGATTGTAGCACCAGAGAAGAGGCCGTTAATAAAGCTGTCACTTACTTGACGGAACGGGAACTTGCCCTTGACCGCACAATGGCACTGTTGCCATATAAGCGAGACGGCAACATTTTGGGTAATATTATTTTGTTGGGGTTGCCCCATGTAAGGCAACTCGTTGTCAATGAGAAACCATTAGAACGGGTGTAATTTTAGGGTTGGGATACCGTTGGTATTTTTATAATGACTAATCTGACTTTATTTGAGAGTTTTTGAAAATATGAGTTTGTTGTTTTTATTTATCAATCTTATGTAAATGTATGCGGATAGAAGAATTTTGTTATATAATTTACTCATCTATAACAGTATCATCAATTCATGTTGCCAGTAGCAGACACGTTTTGCACGCCTTTACGAGGCGATAAGAAAGGACATAAATATGGCTGCAAGCGGCCAAAATTATTACGAAATACTCGGGGTTGATCCAATGGCATCGCCGGACCAGATTCGCGTTGCCTACCGGGAATTAGTAAAGAAATATCATCCAGACAATTACCGCAACCACCCTTTGGAACAGGTTGCGAAGGAGAAGATGCAAGAAGTCAACCATGCATTTTCTGTGTTAAATGATGAAAATAAACGCCGTCGCTACGACAGTGAACGGATTCAGCGGCAGAATGCCTATGCGTATCAGCAGAACAGAGGTCCTCAGTCATCCTATAATCCTTTTGGTTATCGCGGTGACAATCGTCAGCAATATGGTCCACAGCATGGACCTTATTATGGTGGTCGTTCAGGCGGTTGCTGTGGCGGTGGCTGTTGCGAGACCCTGTGTGCAATCTGTGCATTGGATGCATGCTGTGAGATGATGGGCGGCGATTTATGCTGCTGTTGCTAAGCGGTTATTGAGATGGATGATCATTCAGATAAATCTAATTCAAAAAAAGACATAAAGCATGAAGGTGATGACACGATGCCTCCACGACGAAGGTTGTCGACTCGGCTATTAGCGGTGGCAGGTATTGTCGTTGCCTTAATTATTGTACTTCTATTAGCAGTTAGAATTAGTCCTACTGCAAAATTGGCTCTCTATACCATTTGTTCTTTTTGTGTCATGATCGTATGTTTGGAGGTCAGTTTTAAAGGTGCGGTCTTGACTTGGATCGCCTCGGCTTTGCTAGGTGTTTTGTTCATCGGTGTGCCGGCGGCGTTGCCCTATTGTGGATTTTTCGGTCCTTGGCCATTGCTCAAAGGCGTCATTGAACGTCGTTTTTGTGAGAGTCGTGGCACACTTTGGATTGGCTATGTCATAAAAATACTGATTTTCATAGCCCTTGTTATTGCTATATATTTTTTATTTAATGCCCTGATTGTCCCATTTATAGCCCTCTGGCAGACTAAATTTGGTGTTCCAGTCGTTGTACTAGGGTTGGGCACTGTTATGTTAGCCTTGATTTATGATGTGATTTTAACAGGACTATTGATGGAATATTGCCGCCGCATTCGGCCATTAATTTTTAGAGGTAAATGAGATTGAAGCGAAGAAGGGGAGGTGCGCTGTGATTTATTCATTTATTGTCGTCGGCTGTGAAACCAGCGATACTGAACAATACAGTCGTCAGGATGATCCCGAAGAACTCATAGAAGTGATCGTAAATTACATGAATGAAGGGGACGAGCTGGATATTTTTTACATCAAAACAGCAGGTCTTTTGCCTGACGAAGCAGGGGCGGACTATGTTGTTGCAACAGACTTTTTTGAAAAAGTAGAGCGCTATGAGGACCGCCCCAAACGGGAAAATTTATTTGTTTTTCCTAGCGAAGGTGCAGAAGAGCTAACCGGTGACGCACTTTTAGAGGCCATCCGCAACGAGGATGAGGAGAAATTCGCCGATCAGATCCGTCAGCACGTGATGATTTGTGGCTTGGCTGACCATACGATCATTGATCGTGTGGTGCGCGCCCTGATTGAAAATGAGCATCAAGT
This sequence comes from Clostridiaceae bacterium, assembly GCA_012520525.1. Taxonomy (GTDB): domain Bacteria; phylum Bacillota; class Clostridia; order Saccharofermentanales; family Fastidiosipilaceae; genus JAAYOA01. The sequence goes on from JAAYOA010000024.1 coordinate 6,544, forward strand.
TGAGGTGCTTAAGGATGCGATACCTTTTGTAAATAAAAAGGTACATCGAGAGGCGATCGACGACTTTCTTGAGATGGGTGCGAACGTCTACGAGTCCAATCTCTGATCGCATTTATATTATCCATAAATTAATGGTTTGTTCAGTTGCTGTCAGAGCCTATAATCTCTGTTAACTGAGTCTTGTCTTAAAATCTTCGTAACCAAAGGTGCGGATACACTTTAATCCGTATTTTTCGCTATGAGTATAAATTGCCGGCAGTGGCATGCCGTTGAATGTATTATTTTTAACCATTGTATACAGAGCCATATCAAATAATACTAGTCGATCACCGGCTTGGAGCGGTTTATCAAAACTATAATCGCCCAGGATGTCGCCTGCCAGGCAGGTGCAGCTGCTCAACCTATACGTATGCGCTTTTTCAGCGGGATCACCGGCGAGTTTGCCATTATGGGCGGCCAGTGGGCGATACGGCATAGCTAAAACATCCGGCATATGACATTCGGTTGAGGCATCTAGCAGGGCAATGGTGCCATGATTTTCGACAAAGTCCAGTACTTCGGTGACGAGAAATCCGGTGTTTAATACAACGGCTTCCCCGGGCTCCAGATACACTTCTACATCGTATGTGTCCCGCAAACGTTTGATTTCCGCAATTAATCCCTTGACATCATAATTCTGATGGGTAATCCAATGTCCACCACCTAGATTAAGCCATTTCATTTGTGGCAACCATTTGCCAAATTTTTCTTCAAAGACGTCTAAGGTTGCTTTCAGATCATTAAACCCTTGCTCGCAGAGCGTGTGGAAATGCAGACCTTCAATCCCTTTTAATTCCGCTGACTCGAATTGGTCGATCGTAATGCCCAAGCGGGAGCCGGGAGCGCAGGGGTCGTAGAGCGGCGTGTCTTGAGTGGAATGCTCTGGATTGATGCGCAGACCGCAGGAAATGTGTTGCGGCGCGGCTTTTACTTGTTCTCGGTAGCGCTTCCATTGGGAGAATGAATTGAAGACAATGTGATCGACAAAGCGGCAGAGTTCATCCATCTCAGCCGGCTTGAATGCAGGAGAAAAAACGTGTGTTTCGCCGTCAAAATAAGCGTGCCCGAGCTTGGCTTCGTATAAGCCACTTGCCGTCGTACCCGCGAGGACTTGGGCAATTTGCGGATAGGTTACAAACATGGAAAATGCCTTTTGGGCGAGTAAAATTTTAGCTCCGCTCTGCTTCATTACATAGTCCAGCAGATCTAAGTTTCGTTGCAATAAATCTAAATCGACTACATAAGCTGGGGTCATTACAGCGTCGATTGGAAAGCGAATGTCAGCCGGTGATTTCTTGGGTAAACGGGATTGTAAATGTTTTAACTCTTGCATAGTAACCCTTTCTATCGGTGGTTAGGTGTTTCGTATCATTGCCAATTCACAAGATGATTTGGTCTGGAAAGGCTTCTTTTCTCAGAATACCCCACATTTTGTCAATGTAGGCCAAGGTGTAAAAATTTTCGTAATAGTGGTAGTAAAAGGCCCCCTTTTTAGTCATGCGGAAGACGCCATCTTTTTCAACAATAAAACCAAATCGTTGAGCTAACCAAAGTTCCAATCCATACATATCGTCCAGTGACTCGCCGAAAAAATCAGCAAAATCTATGGCATCGATGGCGGTACTGTACGCCGTCCAAAAGAGATAGTAGATCATACGCTGTCGAGGTGTAAATCGCAGAGTCAGAGATGTAGGCAATTGACCGGTTGCCAGCCGCTCACAATACGCCTCCACCGAAAAGGTATTGATTTTAAATTGATCCCGCAGCAAAGTTGCCGCTGAACAGCCAAAACCGAGGAAGTTATCCCGTGTCATGGACGAATAACCTGCCGTTTGGGGCAGCCCAAAGGTCCAGATGGAGTCTCGTTCATATCCTTGTCCGAGACAGTAGTCGGTCAAATCGTCAAGCAATTGCCGCTTTGTCTTTTTATCCATGACAGGGACGTCGCTGTTGGTAAATGTGAAGTCAATAAAAGGATAGACAGCAATGTGGTTGGCGCCGTGGGAAAAGGCCAGATCTATGTCCGCCTTCAAGTCGTCAAAGGTTTGCTTTGGCAGAGCGAAAATAAAATCCATGGAAACAGTGGTAAATTTTATCTGATTAAGGGTCTCCGAAAGGTCGGCTGGCGAAATGGTCTGTCTGCCTAGAATGCGTTGATACTTATCTTGAAAGGATTGAATCCCGATGCTGATTTTGGTGATTCCGGCATCTTTTAGTTGACACAAGGTTGGCACGGTGACATTTTCGGGATGGAGCTCTAAGTCGATGCCCTCTGTAATTATAAAATATTCTTCCAAGGCAGCAACAATTTCTTTGATCCGCGGAGCGATGAGTGCGGGGGTGCCGCCTCCGAAGTAGAGACTGGTCACAGCTTTTTTGTTGCCGGCCATTTGTTGGCCAACCAGGTGAATTTCACAGATCAGAGCATCTATATAGCGATCGCTAAGCCCTTTGTCGTAAAGAGTTTTACAGTAAGGACAAAAATTACATATTTGTTTGCAAAAAGGGATGTGGACATAAAGACCCAGGTGTTTACAGTTCTGATAGGGTAACTCCTGATCAAATTCACTTTTAAATGTAAAGGGTCGAAATGAACGGGTCAGCCACATGCGTGTCAAACTGGTTAAGAGAGTCATAACAATTTCCTATTATATTATTTTTAAATACGTGCACATCATGTCCACTATCACTTTTAAATTACCTTGAAAGGCGAGGGCATATTCTGCGGCGAAGATATAGCCGCATTGTTCGCATAAGCTAGGACTTTCTCTGCAGCGACCACACGTATAATAACGGCCATCTTCAACTACAACACATTGAGCACACGGCCGAGGGAAATCATTTGCGATAAGGTGGGGAAAGACCGATCTCAGATTTAACACGGGTGTGCCCTGATCCATCATGGATTCAATGGTGCGACAACAGGCAGCTTTTTCGTCCTGAGTGAGAGCTAAATCGACGGTGTCGGGATAGGGTGTGTGAAAATTAAACGACACTGCTTTAATATTCGGCAATGTCTGTGTAAGTTGACAGACGGAGGGGATGGCTGTTTGATTGATGCGATTAATGGCCATATAGAGACAGATATTAGCCCTGGGTGCTGTGCGGATATGTTCAATAATTGTGTCGTAGGTATCTCCTCTGATGGCATTGTGATGTTCCCGGTCGCCGTCTAAGCTGATCATTATCAAATCAACATCGGGCAGATTAAGAGGCAGGGTTCCGTTCGTTACCACGTTAATATAGAAAAATCCAAGGCTTTTTCCTTTCTGTATCAAGTGGGACAGGCTTTTTTCTCCGTCTTGCCATAAGCAAGGCTCGCCACCACAAAAAATCAGGACCCGTACCCCTTGATTATAGAGCGCAGTCATTGCTTGAACAATTTGGTCATAAGGGTAACAGACGCTCCTTATATTATGAACCGAGCAATGGCGACAATTGAGATTGCAGCGGTCGGTAACGATGACGACGCCGATCAAGGGATTCTGTTTTTTCAATAAAACTGTTTTAAGACCAAATTTCAAAAAATATAATAAGGCTGAAATTTTCATAGGCGATCTGGTGGTTACGAAGATGGGATAAAATGACCGGCATCCCCTTGTTTTCGAATGCCGGTCATGGTTGTTATCAGTTGAGATTTAGTCGACCATATCTGGATCAAAGGATTCGTGCCAGGGCAGACCAATTTTGTTTAATTCATCCATAAAGGGATCGGGGTCAAATTCTTCAATGTTGAAAACTCCGGGACCTTTCCAAGTATCAGTAACCAACATCTTTGCACCAATCATTGCCGGTACACCTGTGGTGTAAGAAACCGCTTGAGCACCCACTTCTTTATAGCTTTCTTGGTGATCACAGACGTTATACAGATAATAGGTCTTGGGTTTGCCGTCTTTGTAACCGGTAAAGATACAGCCGATATTGGTCTTACCCACCGTGCGGGGTCCAAGAGAAGCCGGGTCGGGCAGCAGCGCCTTCAGGAATTGGATAGGAACGATCTCAGTGCCGTTGAATTCAATGGGTTCAATCGATGTCATGCCCACATTCTCCAGACAGCGGAGATGGGTGAGGTAACTTTCTGAGAAAGTCATGAAAAAGCGAATGCGCTTGACGCCGGGAATATTGATGGCTAGAGATTCGAGTTCTTCGTGATAGAGAAGATACATATCTTTTTCGCCTATCTGAGGGAAGTCATAGGTGCGCTTAATGGACATGGGGTCCACCCTATGGAATTCACCATTTTCATAGTAGTAGCCGTCAGCAGTGACTTCTCTGATGTTGATTTCGGGATTGAAATTAGTCGCAAAGGGATAGCCGTGGTCGCCGGCGTTACAATCGAGGATGTCGATTGTTTCGATGGTATCAAAGTGATGTTTGAGTGCATAGGCACAAAAGACACCAGTTACACCGGGATCAAAACCTGATCCTAAGAGGGCTGTTAACCCCGCGTCTTTAAAACGGTCACGATAAGCCCACTGCCACTTGTATTCAAATTTTGCCGTGTCCAAGGGTTCATAGTTGGCTGTGTCCACATAGTCGACGCCGGTAGCCAGACAAGCATCCATAATAGTTAAATCTTGATAAGGTAAAGCTAGATTTAAGACGACATCGGGTTTATAATCATTGATCAATTCAATCAAGGCATCCACATCATCGGCATCGATCTCTGCCGTTGTGATATCAGTGCCCTGACCGGATAATTTTTTCTTCAGGTCGTCGCACTTTGATTTGGTGCGACTGGCGATCATCATCTCGGTAAACACATCGGAATTTTGTACACATTTATGAGCGGCGACGGAAGCAACCCCGCCTGCTCCGATTAATAGTATTCTTGCCATAATATACCTCCGGTATTCTTTCGGTCATTGGTTCTAATTTTAGCATGAGTTGGGTTGTTACCCAAATTAACTATTTTCAAACTAAATATTATCCCACTAGCTATTTAATACTATCAAAAGTTCGCGCAAAATCTTCCCGGCGAGGCTTACTGACATATATGAGGGATCCAAGTTTGGTGCTAATTCGTTTAAGTCGGCAGCAACGATGTTCAGGTGTTTGAGTTGCTCAAAACCCTGCATGAGTTCGGTGAAATTAATGCCGCCGGCTTCGGGTGTACCTGTACCAGGAAAACAGGCGGGGTCGAGGACGTCCAAATCAATAGTCAGATAGATCGGAACATCGCCTAATGATGCCGCAACTTCAGGCAGTGCGATGAGATTATGCAGATGAAGATCGCTGTGGGTCTTGGCCCAAATAAATTCCTCTCGCTCACCGCTGCGGATACCAAACTGATGGATGTGACCGTCGCCTAAGAGGTCCCAACAGCGACGGATGACACTGGCATAGGATAGCTTTTCGCCAATGTAGTCGTCACGCAGATCGGTATGAGCATCGAATTGGATTACATGCAACTCAGGATATTGGTCAAAGACAGCACGCACTGCACCCAATGTGATCAAGTGTTCGCCTCCTAACATAAGAGGAAATTTGCCGTCCTGGAGTATTCGAGTCGTCTGTTCTTGGATGGCGGTTAACACTTTTTCAGAGTTGCCAAAAGGCAGTTCCAAATCACCGGCATCGTGGATCAAATAATCATAGATATCGGCGTCCTGATAGGGGCTATAGGATTCCAAGGCGTAACTTTCGTTGCGAATGGCTGCGGGTCCAAAGCGGGTGCCTGGTCGGTAGGAGGTGGTTCCATCAAATGGAGCGCCAAAGATGATGTGGGTGGC
>JAAYOA010000025.1 GCA_012520525.1 Clostridiaceae bacterium
AATACCTTTTACTTTATTGGGCTTATAGCGAATCTGCCAAAACGACTCATATAGATCCCGCAATTCCTTTGGTATTTGCGTGCTGCTACTTATGTATAGCTTTCTTTCGTCTGGATCAGTAATTCGAATCAACTTATTAATAGACAGACTTAACTCATATTGATCGTCCTGTCCGGTCGACATCAAAGTAAGAAACTGTTCAGGAGTAACAGATTGTTTGGTTCCACAGTGAACGCAAAATGCATTAGCAGCATTGAAGGGTACATTAAACTCCTTGTCGCACTTTTCGCAACGCATTGTGACCATTTGATTCTCATTCTGTTCCATCATAATTAAATATCCTATCAAAAGAGATGTTTGCATTGACAATATTGTCAATGCAAACATACGTTTGTTAAACTGTTTTATTTATTACTATACTTTCCATATAGGGTTGAGTGACCAATAACATGACCGCGCATGGCTTTAAACAATTCATTAAGATAAAATCCAGGTTCCAAATCTAACTCGGTATCCAAAGCGTATACACGCAATTCATATTCATGAGGCGCATCCGGAGGTGCAAAACCAGTAAATCCCGTTGCTTCTTCTCTAGATTTTCCAACAAGTTTACTGCAATCGCTGTTGACCCCCTCCACAAAGTCTGTGGCTTTACGGCTTTCATTCTCTTTGACTTCGGTTCGCTTTAGATTTGCAATTGTCCAATGAATCCATGAAAATCCAGTAGGTGGCACCGCATCCCTATCTTCCAGAAACACTACGAACGAAACAGTACCTTCAGGTGCATCGTGAATTTCAAAAGGAACTGAATAATTATTTTCAGCTGAACCTTTGAATCCATATTTGTCTTCATAATAACCGTCTTCTTTGATACCCTTACTTGTAACATACATTGACATGATTTACCTCCATCAATTTGTTTCACGTGAAACAAATTTAATTCATTCGATTATTTCTAAGATTCTATCTAAATCTTCATTAGAAAAGTATTCAATTATTATTTTACCTTTATTATTCTGATCTTTTAAAGTTACTTTCGTACCAAGAGCCTTTATTAAGCGATCTTCGACACTTTTTATACTGAGTAGATAATCATCTGTTGCATTTTCTTTAGGTTTTACTTTTTCTTTTCGCGGGTTAATTATTAATTTTACCAATTTTTCGGTTTGACGGACACTTAATTGCTCGTTGATTACTTTTTCTGCCGTTTCAAGTTGCTGTTCTGAATCCGTCAATGGTAGCAAAGCACGAGCATGACCAGCGCTTATTTCTTCGTGTAGAAGTAAATCTTTTACTTTATCACTTAAATTTAAAAGTCTAAGGATATTTGTTATCGCTGGTCTACTGCGTCCAACAATTGTAGAAACTTCTTCTTGTTTCATATCATAGTCAGTAATTAATTTTTGAAGAGCTTCAGCTTCCTCCAAAGGATTTAAATCTTGGCGTTGAATATTTTCAATCAATGCCTGTTGAAGTATTTCCAGACCACTCAATTCTCGTACAATTGCAGGAATTTCCTTTAGATTCGCCAATTTAGAAGCACGCCAACGGCGTTCACCTGCAACTATTAGGTATCCCTTTTCTGTCTTTGTGACAATTATAGGTATAATCACACCAGATTCTTTGATCGAATCGGCTAGTTCTTTCAACCGTTCGTCATCAAATGTTTTACGTGGTTGATCAATATTTGGATAAACACTATCTATCGGTAAATTTTGCACCGATACATGATTTTCGCTTAAATCTATATCTGAACCAATTAAAGCTCCAAGCCCTTTGCCTAATCCACCTTTATTTTTAGCCGCAGCCATTAATTATTTTCCTTTCTTATTCTTTTAATTACTTCTTTTGCAAGTGCTAGATATGCTGCAGCGCCTTTTGAGCGCTTATCATATTCATTTATAGGAAGACCATAGCCCGGTGCTTCGCTTAATCTAACATTTCTAGGAATCATTGCTTTAAATACTTTATCACCAAAAAATTTTCTTACTTCATCATTCACTTGATTAGCCAATTGAGTACGACCATCAAACATTGTTAAAACAACTCCGAAAATATCTAGTTTTGTATTTAAACCACTTTTAACAATATTAATCGTATTTAGAAGCTGAGTTAACCCTTCCAGTGCGTAATATTCTCCTTGAATCGGGACAATACAGCCATCTGCGGCAACCAATGCATTTAAAGTTAGTATGCCCAGAGAGGGGGGACAATCAATAATGACAATGTCATAATCATTTTTTATTTCATTCATTGCATTTTTTAAAATAAATTCGCGATTTTCAACGGAAACCATTTCAACTTCCGCACCAGCTAGATCTATATTTGATGGACATATCCAAAGATTTTTTTGTGATGTTTCACGTGAAACATTTTTTATTGATTCACCATTAATCAAAACATCATATGTGGACAAACCTAAATCATTTTTATCCATTCCTAATCCACTTGAGGCATTACCCTGTGGATCAAGATCAATCAACAACGTTTTTTTTCCTCTTACAGCCAAATAAGCAGAAAGATTTATGCAAGTTGTTGTTTTTCCGACGCCACCTTTTTGATTTACAACGGCCAATATTTTGTCCATAGAAAGACCCCCCTTTACAATGTAGAATCATTCTATCACACGCCAATGATCAATTTTTTATAAAAAAACCAAAAATAGAGAAAAAATAGAATATTTAGCTAAATTTACAACAAAAAACGTGAGCCGATCAAGTTTTTCCTCAATCGGCTCAACACGATAAAACTAAGAGAAATATTTAATTTTCTCTGCTAAAAATCTAAATTTGCATAGCGAGCATTTTCTTGTATAAATGTTCTACGAGGTTCAACTTCGTCTCCCATTAATAATGATAATATATCGCTAGCTTCTTTTGCATCTCCGATTTCAACTTTCAAGAGACGTCTCGTCTCAGGATTCATTGTGGTTTCCCACAATTGATCGGGGCTCATTTCACCGAGTCCCTTATATCGTTGAATATTGGGATTTTCCCAACCTTGTTCTTCTTTTATTTTCTCTACACCTGCTTCGTCATAAGCATAGAATTCCTTATCATTCATATAAACTTTATACAAGGGAGGACAAGCTATATATACATGTCCATTTTCTACTAGAGGTCGCATATAACGATAGAAGAAGGTTAACAGCAACGTGCGGATATGAGAACCATCCACATCTGCGTCAGCCATAATTATAACTTTATGATAACGCAATTTCGATAAGTCAAAATCATCACCTATATTAGCACCAAGGGCCATAACAATTGGAGATAATTTATCATTATTATATACTTGATCTTTTCTTGCACGTTCCACGTTTAGCATTTTTCCCCAGAGAGGCAAAATTGCCTGGTAACGTCGCTCGCGACCACCTTTTGCCGATCCACCAGCTGAATCTCCCTCTACAATAAAAATTTCATTCAATTCAGGGTCATCCATTTGGCAATCAGATAATTTTCCCGGTAAAGATATTGTGTCGAAGGCATCTTTTCTACGAGACAGTTCGCGAGCACGGTTGCTTGCTTTGCGAGCCTGCATGGAACGGTGACACTTTTCAACAATCACACGCGCTATTTGAGGATTTTCTTCCAAAAATGCCATTAAACGTTCATTTACCATCTTTTCAACGATGGGTCGCATTTCAGAATTACCCAAACGACCTTTCGTTTGACCCTCAAATTGTGGTTCAGGCAATTTGACACTTATAATTGCACAAAGTCCTTCTCGTACATCGGCACCATCAAAATTATCTTCATTATCCTTTAATAAATTGGTAGAACGCGCATAAGCATTAATTGTACGAGTTAATGCCGTTCTAAATCCCGTCAAATGTGAACCGCCTTCCGTTGTAGCAATATTATTAGCATAAGAGTATATGCTCTCGTCATAAGACTGGTTATACTGCATAGCTATTTCCACATACGTGTCATCCGTAGCGCTAGCTAAGTAAATCGGCGGATCGAAAAGTGGTTTCTTTACACGATTTAAATATTCTACGAAAGAGATGATACCACCTTCATAATGAAAAGTTCTATTAATAGGACCTTCATCATGGCGGTCATCAGTCAAATGTATGGTAACTTCCTTGTTAAGGAATGCCATCTCCCGATACCGGGTCAACATCCGGTCAAAATCGAATGTTATATCCGGGAAAATTTCATGATCCGGCTTAAAAATAGTATTCGTTCCACTTTCATCTACACTTGTCGTTCGTATGACTTCTAACGGTTTTACTGTCTGACCCCTTTGAAATTCAATGTGATAAACTTTGTCATCGCCTTCTCGTTTGACAAAGACTTCCATCCATTCAGAGAGGGCATTAACAACTGAAGCTCCAACACCATGTAAACCGCCAGAAACACTATATGCACCGCTGCCAAATTTGCCACCGGCGTGAAGAATGGTGTGGACAACTTCGACGGTAGGTATGCCCATTTTTTCATGGATACCAACGGGAATACCACTGCCATCATCTTCTACAGAAACAGATCCATCTTTATTCAAGATGATGCTAATTTCATCACAGCGACCAGCGATAGCCTCATCAATGGAATTGGCCACTATTTCATAGAGAAGATGGTGAAGACCTCGAGTAGTCGTATCACCAATGTACATGCCCGGCCTTTTTCTTACCGCTTCAAGTCCTTCCAAAACTTGAATATCATTTTCGGTATATTCTCTAGAATTGGACGTATCAAAAGTGTCCTGATCTTCTACAACAATAACTTCTTCCTCGAAGTTATCATCAGTCAGGGCATAAATATCATTTGCTAAATTAATTGGCTGGTCTTCAGCCTGGGTCGAATCATCTGAAAAAAGTTCTTCTCGCAAGTACTTTTCGCTATCATTCGACTGATCTTTTTCTTCATTCCAATCCATTTATAAGCCTTTCTCAACGTTTATTTATAAATTACAAACAAACTAATTCGATCTACTCTAGTCGCTTTCACTGTTAAGCCCACCCGTCAACAGCCTTGCCTTTAAAGTAGATACCGAAACTGGTGATAAAAATACACCTTCCAACGTAACAATAAAAGATTTCGGCAAATCATCCGACAAACTGACAACTCGATTTTCTTCCTCCATTCTAGCGAGGAAGCGTCGCGTCGTATCATCTGTACGAGCGCTTGTCGTTAAATCTAAATTATAGATACCGAGGATATAGCGGTCGGATATTGTGCATGTGCCTCCAATATGGATATACATGGCAGTATTATAACACAATTATATAAACAACCCTTCTGTAAATCATTCTAAAAAACTACAAATAAATACAGAAAAGTAAGCCCAATTTTTTAAATAATTAATAGGTACACATTTAAAATATCAATCTTTAATAACATTATTATTTTTAACTACATAAGTAGTCACATCTGTAGTATTCCGTAGATCATTAAGTTGAGGACTGACGAGTTCAGCTTCAGTACAGGTCAAAAGAACTTGTCCATCTTTCATATGGTCAACCAAACACTCCCGTCGAGAAAAATCCAATTCCGACATCACATCGTCAAGTAAAAGAACAGGTCTTTGGTAAGTAGCCTTTTCAATCAATTTTAACTCCGCCATTTTTAATGCAAGGACCGCCGTGCGCTGCTGACCTTGTGAACCATAAAGTCTTAGAGGCATATCATTAAAAGAAATATTAATATCATCTCTATGTGGACCTACATTCGTATTGCCCCGCTTAATGTCTTCACTGCGGACCCGTCTCAGTCGTTGCACAAATTGATCTTTATTTTGTGTGAGATCTATACCATCAAGAAATCCAAAATTGCCTATTCCTGATACATTATGAGCAAATTCAATTGCCTGACTCATATCATCAAAAAATGACATCTCTTTCAAAGTTTTATATTCCAATGATAAATTTTCCTTGCCGCCTGAAATATGGGCGTGACTTTCCTTGGCAAAAAAAGCTAATTCATTAATATAGTGATGGCGGTAAGCAATAATATTGACAGCTGCTTCAGCCAATCTTTCATCCCACGTATCAAGCTCTATACCTCTAAAGTCAAAAGGATCACCATACGTAGGCTGATAATGTTCATCGCGTAATTTTTTTAGCAGAGAATTGCGCTGTTGTAATATAGAATTAAATGTCTGTAGATGAACAAAATAAATAGGTCTTATTTGTGAAATCAATAAATCAATAAAACGTCTGCGTGCCTGTGGTCCATCTTTAATCAGTCGCAAATCTTCTGGAGCAAAAATAACGGCATTAAAAAGACCCATCAGATGACCGATGCGCTCCAATTGTAATCCGTTATGTCTAACTATGCGCTGACGTCTTGATCGTAGAGGATCTCCAGGAACAATATCCATATAATGAATGTCTAATTTATCTCTACGCTGACTGCTATTTAAAAAATTTAGTTTAACGCGATATGCATCTTCGCCATAACTTATCAATTCCTTATCCCGAGATGTACGGTGGGAAGAGGCACAAGTACAGATATAAACAGATTCCAAAACATTCGTCTTGCCTTGACCATTGCGACCATAAAGAACATTTACACCAGATGCCAGGTCAAGGCTCAACGATTTATAATTTCTAAAGTTTTCTAATTCAAGATGTGTAACTTGCATCGACTCACTCAATTAACGTCTCAGCGGCATAATCAAATAGGCAAACTTATCTCCTTCGATCGGATTAACAACACAAGGACCTACTTGACCATTAAAATTAATGGAAATCATTTCATCATCCACAGCCCTCAAAGCATCGATAAAGTATGAAGGATTAAAATCGATGTCGAAGTTGTCACCAGAAATATCAATCTCAATTTCTTCATGTAAAATACCTACATTGGTGGTCTCGTGAACTACTAAAACATTATCCTCATTTTTAAAGTTGACAGGATAACGCAAGTTGTCTGACTCGATCAAAAGCATGGACCGTTCAATTGCCCTCTGTAATTTGAGGGTATTAATGACAATTTGGGTTTGGCTAGATGAAGGAAGCAGGGAATCATAATTCATAAATTCTCCTTGGATCAAACGAGACACCATCGTTACGTTGCCAAAGTGAAATTTAATATGATTCATCGTTGTATAAAGGGTAATCGCTGCTTTGTCATCAAGCAAAATATTCATGAGTTCCCGCAATGCCTTGCCGTGAATAATAAATTCTAAATTAGGTAACTCAACTGGAGATTCTTCCCGACGCAGTGCTAATCTAAAACCATCGATTGCCACCATTTCAATGAGATTGCCCGCACACTTCAGGAGTGCCCCGTTAAGGTTGTGCCGCTGTTCATCTGTGCTGACGGCAAAGATCGTTTGACGAATCATATTTTTCAAAGTAGCTTGACTCATCGTCAATTCATTTTCCTTTGCCACCTCTGGCAACACAGGGAAGGTGTCAGCCTCACGCCCTTTAATTTGAAATTCACTTTTGCCTGATACAATTTTTACTTTTAGTTGATCGTCTACCTCAATGCTCACCGTTTCACCTGGTAATTTTCGAGCAATATCGCTAAGCATCTTGGCAGTGATGACGATTTTTCCCGGCTCTATAATTTCGGCAGGAATGCGGCAAGTTATACCCATTTCCATATCGTAACCAGTCAATAAAATATCTTGATTAGCTTCAATTAGTAAACCATCAAGAATTTGCATCGTTGATCTGACAGCCACCGCTCTTTGAGTGTTCATGATGGCATCTTTTAATTCACTTGTCTGACATATTAATTTCATTTTCTAGTCCTTTATTATTCCTTTCGTCATAGGGTCGTTTTATGCAGTCAATCAATTATTATTTAGTTCTCTTCACTATTCTTCTTATAGGGTGATGATAATGTGGAAAACGTCGCAAACCATTGTTTTATTAACATAATTTTAAGATTTTGCTTAAGGATAAGTTAAGGATTGCATTTGGGATTATTTAGGATAACGTGCAAAACTTCATTTATCCACATTTATTCAACATAAAGTTTTCCTTGTTTCCTTATTTTCCTATGGAAAACTTTTAAAAGGATTGTTGTTTACATAGAAATTGATTTGCGGATGTTTTCGATTTCTTCCTGGGCTTTATCATTTTCTTTGAGCATTGTTTCAATTTTATCGCAGCTGTGCATGACCGTGCTGTAATGATTACCAAAAATTTTAGCAATTTGTTCGTAGGTAAGGTCTAAGACGTGGCGCAAGAGATACATCGCAACTTGGCGCGGGTAGGCGATTTCGTTGTTGCGTCGCTTTGATTTTATGTCCTCTTGAGTAATGTCATAGAAATTACATACGATATCTATGATGGTTTGTTCGGTCACTTTATTTTTCGCATTTGGATTAATAACGTCTTTTAAAGCATCTGTAGCCACTTGTAAATTGATGTCACCGGATAGAGATGCGTAGGCCATGACAGTATTGCAGGCACCTTCAAGCTCACGAATATTAGTTTGGATGTTAGTAGCAATATAATTAATCACATCGTGAGGCAAGGGGATACGGTTTTCTTCGCAGCGCTGATTGATGATAGCTACCCGTGTTTCATAATCGGGAGGTTGAATGTCTACTATTAAACCACTGGCGAAGCGAGTACGTAGCCTTTCTTCAAGGGAGGAGAGGCTGTTAGGTGGTTTATCGCAAGTCATTACGATATTGGCACCCTGTTCGTAGAGCGTATTAAAGGTATAGAAAAATTCGATCTGCATCTGTTCTTTACCCTCAATAAACTGAATATCGTCAATCATGAAAAGGTCGCAATTACGATATTTATTTCTAAAATTGTTGTAACTGCCCTTTCCTATTGTATTGATAAATTCGTTGACAAACTGCTCACACTGGACATATATTAGTCGCTTTTCAGGAAAATTCTTGCGCACGTGGTTGCCAATGGCATGCATCAAGTGGGTTTTCCCAAGACCGGAACCTCCGTATAAAAAGAGGGGGTTATAGCTGTTAGCACTCTGTTGATTAGCAATTGCCACACAAGCGGCATGAGCAAAGCGATTACTGCTGCCGACGACAAAGGTGTCAAATGTATAGCGAGAAAAAAGACCAACTTCTCCGTTAACGTGACTGGTTTTAGGTTGGGTATAAGTTGTCTGATAAAATAATCCTTCTCCGAATGATTGACTCTTGTGATTTTCCAACTCTGCCATAGAAGAAATAAAGTCAATTTTTATTTCTCTATTAGTCAATACATTAAATGTATTTTTTATTAGATTTGAATATTGTTTGGCATACCCTTTGACAAAATCATCAGGTGCGAGCAACACAAGGTGATCCCCTTCCCATTGCACGGGTTGGAGGGGTAAAATCCAGGTTTCGAAAGATATCTTGCTATTTATTGCCTCGGCCAACTTAGGGAGAGCGCTCTGCCATAAATCTTCTATATTTGATTTATTATTATTTGAATTAGTTGATGTCATTCCTATGCCTCCAGTTAAGACCGTAAATGAACGTCATTATATTCTAACAGATTTTGAAAAAGTGAACATTAAGGCAGTATTGGTTCAATTATTGCATTTATATATAGCAATATACATAGTTAAAATTTGATTTGTAAAAAATAAGTTATTTTTATCAAATCCGTCCCTAAAATAGAAGATAGAATTTTGTGATCATTAATGTCGTGATGTCTCTAGTGGAGATCGATTTGATAATCATTGAGCAGAATTTTAGTTTGTGAAGAAAAGGTCTCGACCTGTTTTGATACTGATACAACCATTGATATTCAGAATTGCAGAGATTGTATCAATTTATGAATGATTAAAAAATCCGGACTAACGTACATATCGTTGGTCCGGATTTTAGGTTTGTAATGATCGTCCCCTCACGGGGGCAAGTTGCGACTTACTTCTGCCTTTGGCAGGAGCAGGACTATGATGGGTTTCCGTCCCCTCACGGGAGCAAGTTGCGACATCTAATTATACTAACTCAACTACACCTAACAACCACATCTTGTGGAACTCGAATTCATTATACATGAATCTTGCTCACAATGTCCACAAAATCAAGCCAAAATTAACAAATTTTATGCAAACCTCCCCGTCTTTTAAGGGGCACTTGAGATTCGCCAAATCAAAATTACAGTCCAAAAAAGCAAGATTTATTATGAATACATTACTATTTCTAGTATATGAGACATAATAATTGATCATTTGTCTTTATCGTAAATCAGATGAAAAACACTTTTTTATTTTTAACGATCAAAGTTAATACTAAATTCATCTTTATTGTAAAATATTGACTTCTGAAAATTAAAGTATTATTGTGTTCTAGTTGCAAATAAAGCAGTTAGCCAATGCAAATTGATAACAATAGATATAAGGAAGGTAAGAATATTGAAAAAATTTTTTTCAGGAATAGTTGCGTTGACCATTTTAATTTTTAGTCTGGTAGGTTGTAGTCAACACAAAAGTTCATCTACTACAACTACTTCAGATCAGAAGGTGATCGAAGAAGAAGATAAATTGTCCGTTGTTGCTTCCATTTATCCGATGGCTGATTTTGCTGCCAAAATTGGTGGTGATTTGATTGATTTAAAAACAATGGTACCTCCAGGTACAGATGCCCACGGATGGGAACCGAGTACAGGAGATATTATAGCTTTAAATGAGGCAGATGTTTTCATTTATAACGGAAGTGGCATGGAAGGATGGACAGAGAGCATATTAGATACATTAGAGAATCCAGATCTCATTGTCATTGAAGCGTCGGCTGGATTAACTGTACCTTTTTCGGAACACCAAGTAGAATATATCGATGGTACAGTAATTCATGAGGATGAAAATGATCATGCTGATGATGAAGAAAATCACGAAAATGAAGATATTCACGAAGAAAGTGAACATGATCACGAGGCTGATCATCACCACCATCACGATCATGATGGAATGGATCCCCATGTTTGGCTTGATCCCGACCTCGCCGGGGAACAAATGAAAGCCATCGCCAAAGGCTTTATAGAAGCTGATCCTGATAATAAAGACATCTATGAAAATAATCTCACTCAAATGGAGAAAAAATTAGATGCTTTAGATGATCAATTTGAGAAAGAACTTGAAGGTATAAAGAAGCGCGATATTGTTGTCAGCCATGCCGCATTTGGATACTTATGTCAAGCTTATGATTTAAATGAGTTAGCAATCACAGGGGTATCTCCGGAATCTGAACCTAGTCCAGAAGATATGGCAACGATTATTAAAGTTATGGAAGAAAAACAAATAACAACCATTTTCTTTGAAACACTGGCTACTCCAAAAGTAGCAGAAACAATTGCCGCAGAAACAGGAGCAAACGTAGATACACTCAATCCCATCGAAGGACTGACCGAAGAAAATATAGAAAATGGAGACGATTATTTTAGTCTTATGGAAAAAAATCTAGACGCTCTTGTCAAGGCATTGAAATAAAAAGATATAATTTAAAGGCTTAAAACTAAAAAAGACAGATTAAAATTTATTAATATCTGTGTTAACTCCCGTTTATTTTTGGAAAATTTACGGGAGTTTTCTATTTTTTTGGAAAAAAAGTTCAAAGAAAAACTTAGACAAATGTATAATAAAAATAGAAATTAAAGCGAGGTGAAAAAAATGGAAGGTACCATTTATTGTTATGGACGCTGTACGACTTGTAAAAAAGCCCTCAAATGGTTAAGTGATCAAAACATTGTTTTGGAAAATCGATCGATTGTTGAAGAAACACCAGATGTTGATACTATTAGGGCAGCTTGGCAAAAAAGTGATCTGCCGCTGCGTCGCTTTTTTAACACCAGTGGGAAGAAATATCGTGAACTTGGTCTAAGCAAAAAGTTAAAGACAATGTCGGAAGATGAACAGCTCAACTTATTGGCATCTGACGGTATGTTGATTAAACGACCCATGTTAATTACAGAAAAAGGTGTTTTACTGGGATTCAAAGAGGATCAGTGGGCTTCATTTTTTGAAGATTCGATTAGTTAAATGAATAAAACTGTCGACCAGTCCAGTTAGAAGCAGCATAAAAGAAGCTCCTGTAACATTTAATATAAAATCATTAATGTCGACAACGCGGTAGGCTACGCCACTTAAATAACAGAGCAATCCTTGTGTGGATTCTATTAATACACTAAAACACAAGGAACATAGAAATATTATTGTATATCGATCTGTTACTAAGAGTCTAAAAAATAAAACGAAGGGCATAAGTAATATTAAATTGCCAATCGTATTGTAAAGGAAAAGATACAACGGAGACCATTCGTTGTAGCTTAGGTATTCCTTTGCGGTTCTCGCAGACCTAATAATAGGAGCGATTGGTTCAAGTACAAGATTTTTACGCCAAATAGAAATATTCATTGGTCCGTGAAAAGACGGCAAAGGCAAAAGTGTTATAGCAATTACAAATACGAGGTAGGCGAAGAATAAAGCCCACAACATGGCTCTCACTCCACAACCGGCATAGTATATTTTTTTATTTCTTGATTTACATATACTAAATGCAATGATTCCCGTGACAACAGCGACGATTAAAGCGGCTAAAGTTGTCTCTTTCCAAATGTTTAAAAATGTCACCAGCATTCCTCAAGCTTGTTTCCTATCAATTAAATAGCTTGCTACAATATTATTACATATTAAAATGTTATAAAGTCAATATTATAGCGAATTATAAAAGGTAGGTCATTAAATGATTTTTTTACAAACAAATAATGATGCGGAGGGTGTAAAGACATTACCTGCACGCAGTGAAATACCGGAACAAATGAAATGGGATTTAACTTCTATTTTTAATAGTTTAGAAGAGTGGGAGCAAGAGTTTAACGATCTAAAGGTAGAACTTCCCAAATTAATAGAATATAAAGGAACGTTAGTTGAAAGTGGTCAACATCTGTTTAATGGTTTGCAGTTTTTGCACGGTATACAGGAAAGACTGGAGCGGCTATATGTATATGCCCATTTAAACTACGATGTGGACACAGCTAATAGTAATAATGCTGCTTTGCAGAGTAGATGTAGTGCTCTATTGGCAGAGTTTGGCGGCAATGGTTCATTTATAGAGCCTGAACTAGCTAGTTTAGACAGGGAAACATTTCAGTCCTTCGTTGAAGAAGTGCCAGAGTTAGAGCAGTATCGACATTTTATTAACGAAACAAATCGTCTTAAAGATCATGTTCTAAGCGATCAGGAGGAGCGCTTGCTTAGTTTAGCTACTCCTATTCTTCAGAACAATAAGAATGTTTTTGGTCTATTAAACAATGCAGATTTTATATTTCCAGTGGTTCAGGATGACAAAGGAAACGATGTACAACTTTCCCACGGCAGTTACGGATTACTGATGGAAAGTCGTGATCAAAATGTTCGTCGACAGGCTTTTAAATCTTACTACAGTGTGTACGACCAATTTAAGAATAGTCTAGCAGGGACATTACAGGGACAGATCAAGGCGGATAATTATATAGCGAAGGTACGCGGGTATGGATCGGCTCGGGAAAAGGCTTTAGCAGTCAACAATATAGATGAGATTGTCTATGATCATTTGATCGAAGGCATCAACGACCGCATTGTTTTGCTTCATCGCTATGTGGCACTACGGCGGAAGATGTTAGGTCTTGATGAAATCCACAGTTATGATCTGTATGTACCCATGGTAGATCAAATTAAACTTGAAGTTTCCTATGAGAATGCCAAACAGACAATTTTGATGGCTCTAGAACCGATGGGAGAAGAATACTGCGGTATTGTAGAACGTGCCTTTACAGAGCGCTGGATTGATGTCTGTGAGAATAGAGGCAAGCGCAGTGGCGCCTATTCCAGTGGTACATACGGTACGAATCCATATATTCTTCTCAATTGGAGGGACACACTGCAGATGATGTATACACTGATCCACGAGTTGGGTCACAGCATTCATTCCTGGTATACTCGGTCACATCAGCCTTATATATACTCTGACTATGCAATTTTCTTGGCGGAAATTGCTTCTACCACGAATGAGAATTTATTGACCCGATATTTGCTGGATCAGGCAGAGGACAAGTTGCTGAGGAACTATATTCTTAGTCACTATTTAGATGGTTATAAAGCAACAGTATTTAGACAGACTCAATTTGCTGAATTTGAACATACCATCCATGAAGCAGACCGAGATGGAATCGCTCTAACAGCAGATTATTTAACAGATACTTATGGTAAATTAAATCGCCGGTATTATGGATCGGATTTGATTGAAGATAAAGAGATTAGTTTGGAATGGAGTCGCGTTCCCCATTTCTATTTTAATTACTATGTTTATCAGTATGCGACGGGGTTCAGTGCTGCCACGTGGTTTGCCGATCATATAGTAAACAACGGAGAAAAAGGTGTAGAGGATTATCTGACATTCCTCAAGGCAGGCAGTTCCAAACCGCCTTTAGATGTACTGAAAGATGCGGGTTTAGATATGACAAAGCCTGAACCGATCCATCGGGGATTGGATATTTTTTCTGAGTATTTGAGTGAATTAGAACAACAAATAGAGTAGCTAATAGATGTAGAAATTAAATGAGAATAGAATATATAATATAAGGAATAGGTTAAGGGGAGGTTTCTATGCAAAGCATATCTTATCGATTAAATTGGGAATCGCTGCTCTCTCCCCGTCGATTGCGCAAAAGTGAGTCGAAACAAACAGGCGATTATCGCAATGAGTTTGAAAAGGACTATCACCGTATTGTCACGTCGGCATCTTTTCGCAGGCTTCAAGACAAGACCCAGGTATTTCCTTTGGATCAAAGTGACTTTGTGCGTACTCGTCTAACCCACTCCATTGAAGTGTCTTCGTTGGCGAAGTCTTTAGGTCAGATGGTTTCCCAGGAGATCTATTTCCGCAGACTTGATCCAGCTCTGACCCAGAGACTGGTATATGAGATGAGTGATCTATTGCTCTGTGCAGGATTAATTCATGACATCGGCAACCCACCCTATGGACATTATGGAGAAACAACGATTCGTGACTGGTTTGTGCGACGCTTACCCCAACTTATGTATTTAGGTCAACCGTTGGATCAATTATTGACAGATCAGATGAAGGCCGACTTGTTTAATTTTGAAGGCAATGCCCAGGCTCTCCGTCTATTGACCAAGCTACATTTTTTAAAAGATGATTACGGCATGAATTTGACAATTCCATTGCTCAATACAATTATGAAATATCCTGTTTCTTCACTGGATGTGAAACCAGATCACGAAAATGTTCAGTTTCATAAGATGGGCTATTTTTTAGCTGAAAGTGATATCTTTGCTTCAATCGTTGATGTCACAGGGACGGAAAACTGTCGTCATCCTCTGACTTTTTTATTGGAAGCAGCTGATGACATTGCCTATCGTACAGCTGATTTGGAAGATGCATATAAAAAGGGGCGCTTTACCTATGATCAGTTTAGGCATACCCTTTTGACAACTCCTCGACTGGCAGATGCTGATCACGTCAAACGTGAAAATTATCGCATTTATTGTAATGTGCTTGATCAAAAATTAGAGGAAGCTTATGAGCGGAAAGTCAATAAACCTGAATTATTTGCGTTGCAGAATTGGGTAATTTATGTCCAAGGCTTGATGCTTCAAACAGCAGCCACGTCATTCTGTGACCATTATAACGAGATTATGAATGGCGTTTATGGAAAAGAATTGTTGGTGGATACCCAAGCCGAACTTTTACTTAATGTATTAGGTGATATTGCAGTTAGCTTTGTGTTTACATCAAAACAAATTATTTCTTTGGAAATTGCAGCCAATAACATCCTCGGCGGTTTGTTGGATATGTTTATTCCAGCTTGTATAGAATGGGATACAAGTCGTCCTCAGTCCTCCATAGAACCCCGTCTGATGGCTATTATTTCGGATAATTATCGCTCAAATTATTATAGAAGGAGCGAGGGAAAGGATGAAATTGAAAAATTATATTTGCGCTTATTACTGGTGACGGATTATATCTGTGGTATGACAGATTCGTTCGCAAAAAAAATGTATCGCAACATGAACGGGCTATAGTTATTTATGAAAAAAAATAAAGAACAGCGACAAATTATTCAAGATATAAGGGCACCTAAAATTCGCCGATCCGACAGAATAGAGTATGTTGTAGGTGTACGCGATCAAGATATGGCCTATGCACAGGGCAAGATCATGTTAAATGATTTGAGCTCTGCGATTCCTGGTGCTACATTTCGCCTTGAATCTATAAAATGTAAAGCCGATCGCCTGTCCCTCAGTCCACTTTATAGTTTTTCTGATGCATCCGTCTTTACCGACGGTCTAGATCGTGCCCTTTTGGACGGCACAATTGATATAGCAATACAGTCGCTTCATGAACTGCCAGAACAAAGTGATCCACGTTTCGCAATTGCTGCTCTGACGCCTCGAGAGGACGCCCGGGATTTGATAGTCATGTTGCCCCAACGCTCCATAGATGATTTGAAACCGGGGGATCGCATCGGTTATTTTTCGGAGAGACAAAAGATGCTCTTTTCTCGTCTGGTACCTAATTTGCAGTATCGCTATACGACGGGTAGCATTTTGCCTCGCCTTGAGCGTCTGGTCAACGGTGAGATTGAAGCTCTTTTACTAAGTGCTATTGATATTATTCGTTTAAATCCCCACCAATATGATCTTATTTACCAACCGATTTCGGTGGATCTGATGTGTCCACCTCCCGGT
>JAAYOA010000001.1 GCA_012520525.1 Clostridiaceae bacterium
TGATAAGGGCTGTGTCCAGGTTTCCAATGAATTAAATGATCTTGCTATGATCTCCAGCGCGGAAGGTGTTGAAATAGCCAAACCGACTTGGTTTTTCCTTGAACGTTACAATGATGCATTCATTGTTGAGGCCATTGATTTTACTAATGCGATTATCAACGACACTGAGCCGCCAGTGACAGGATTCGATGGATTGCAACCTGTCAAGATTGCCCTTGCAGCTGCAAAATCTCTAAAAGAGGGGCGTCCTGTTAAATTAGTTGAAATCAATTAATTAACGATTTAGACTTACCAATTATGTATGTAAGTTCATGTTTATAACACAATGCTGACTTAGTTTTTATCTGTGAGGGTGCCGGTTTGATCAAACTAGCACCCTTATTTGTAATAATTATACATATGCAAATATAAATAATAGGACAATGGAGGAATGAGGTATGTTTAGAGAAGTACGGAGAAAAGATCGCCTTGCGACTGAAGAAGATTGCCTGCGCATATTGGAAGAAGCTGAATATGGAATTTTAGCAACTCAGGGAGAAGACCTATATCCATATGCCATACCAATTAATTTTGTTTTTTTGGATGGAAAAATATATATGCATAGTACGAGACAGAGGTGCCACAAACTCGATTACATAAATATAAATCCGCATGTCTGTTTCACAGTTATAGGTGAGACGGAGGTACTTCCTGACAAGTTTAATACCCGTTACGAGAGTGTCGTCATATTTGGCACTGCAGAATTGATTGAAGATGAAACATTGAGGCAAAAGGCTCTCATAGGATTGATCCAAAAGTATTCTGCTGACTATTACGATAAAGGTATGCAATATATTGAAAAGAGCGGAGATCGGACAGCAATTATAGAGGTAACGCCTGTTCATATGACTGGTAAGAAAAAGACGAAATAAGGTAAGTTGTTACAAACAATCTAGATCTAAAAGGGGATAAAGTAAAGGATTTAATCCTTTGCTTTGTGTTTTTATTAATGGTTGAAAAGGGTTATTTCGTTCATTATACGGAATGAAATTTTATGTAAACGAACAATTGCATATCAAATTATTTACATCTCAACTCAATATATTAGAATATACGTATTAAAGATAAATAAATATATAGTTTTTGTTACTTTGTGCTAATTTTTAAAATTTATTTACTACTAATAGAGTTCACTATTCGCGAGACACAACATAAAAGATTGTTTATTCAAAGCAATGCCCGATAATGTATCAAATACGCATTAGAATCAGTACGATTATATTTTATCTGATCACACATCAAAACGATGCGATTAACTGGAGGACCAGATGAGTAAAAATGACCAGATGAGCAAACGCGAACTTGTAAAACGATATTTATTTTTTGGTGTAGGACTATTAATTACCGCTTTCGGTACAGTTTGCGTAACAAAAGCAAATTTAGGTACATCGCCCATAACGAGTATTCCGTATACAGTGAGCATTGGTTTCAAGCCGACCCTTGGTATGTTTAATCTCGCATTCAGTACCCTACTGGTCATAATTCAGCTGTTATTGTTGCGCAAAGATTTTCCTAAACATTATTATTTGCAAATTCCAGTCTCTATTGTATTTTCATACTTCATTGACTTTGCCATGGCTGTAATGAGCTGGCTCCAACCGACAACATATATTGCTAAAATTATTGTGTTGCTTATTGGCTGTGTAGTGATTGGTATAGGCGTTTTTACAGAAATTGTTGCAGATGTGGTCATGTTGCCTGGTGATTGTTTTGTCAATTCCATCGCTATGAAGCTAAAAATGGAGTTTGGTCAACTGAAGGTTGCAATCGATGTGTCGCTGTCGGCTCTGGCTGCACTCATCGGATTTATCCTCTATCACAGACTTGCAGGCGTTAGAGAAGGAACATTGATTTCTGCCATTCTGATCGGTGTTGTCGCCAAGAATATGAAGAAAAAAGTGGGACATATTCCGGAAAGATTTTTTGTTTCAGATTCCATCCTTGCAAGATCACGTGGTACAGTTATTGCAAGTGCTACCGAAGATACATCGGTTTCATGATCTAATAAGCGATGACTGACTCATAGTTTCTTAAATAAAATGCCTCTAATTGTAAAGATAATCTTAATAATTGTTATGATAATAGGGATTGCTCTTACAGTGATCGGAGTACTTATATGGAAGAAGAAAATATTATTTTTGCTTCATCCATATCATACTCAGGCAGTCGAACAAATTAATAAAAAAGCGTATGCAATAAAAGTAGGACAAGGTATTGTCATTATAGGTAAGGGTACTTTCCTAACCGGATTGCTTTATTTATGGTTAGAGCGAGGTTGGGTATGGTACCTTTTTATTGTTTGTTTTATTGTTGGTATTTTTGTATTGATTAGAGCAACACTGCGATATAATGGTAAAGTTATCTGACTTACGACTTATCAAGTAACATTTTTAAATTACAAAACCGAATATATTGATGTAGTTTGGGTAGTGATTTACTGGCGCAGATTTCAATTTAATTATAGATTGAACGAAAGTGAAGGCTAAAGACTGCCATGATTGTAAACGGAATTCCAATAAATCTAAAACGCAAAAAAATCAAGCACATGCATCTCTATGTTAAACCGCCCGATGGAAGGGTGGAGGTATCAGCCCCTCTAAATATGTCTGATGATATTATTGAAAAGTTTATTAGATCTAAAGAGGCTTGGATTCGACGTCATCAGCAGCGCATTGAAAATTTACCTCGCCCCAAGAAAAATTGTTTTATCGACGGAGAAGAACTGATCATCTGGGGATCAACTTATGAACTGGTGGTTCAATTCAGCAACAAGGGTAATAACTTGTCATTAGAAGGCAATAAAGCTATTTTAACCGTCCGTGAAGCAAGTACTGTGGAACAACGCAGGCGTTATGTTAAAGAATGGTATAGGACAGTCCTGAAGAAGGAGATCAATAGAGTGCTGCCGTATTGGATCAACTTCACCGGTCTTTGTCCTAGCAGTTGGCAAATTAAAGATATGAAGACGCGCTGGGGAACGTGCAATACGAAGACTCGCAAGATTTGGCTAAATCTTCAGTTGGCTAAATGTCCTCCGATTTGTCTTGAATATGTCATTCTTCATGAACTTATTCACCTTGTTGAAGGCAGTCACAACAAGAAGTTTACTAATTTAATGGATCATTTTATGCCCAACTGGCGCGAAGTCAAACATCTCTTAAACGGTACACATTAGTTATATTTTCTGTCAAATTAGGACAGGTCTGTTTAGATAAAGGTATCTCTAGTCCTGCTTGAAAGGGTTTCGGAACTCAAAAACAAGCAAAAATCCCCGGTCACAGTGATCGGGGATTTTTAATACGTCCTATGCTAATTTTGACTTAATTATTCTGATTTTCTTTGATGTGCTAAGCGTGCAATTTGTTCGTTATCAAGTAGACCTTGATTTTTTTGTTTACGATAGTTAAAGAAGACGATCAACATCATACCAATGATGCTAACAATTAGACCTAACCAACCATTTTCAGTGAGACCGGCTACAAGATAACCAAAGACACAGGGGATGGCTACAGTCAAAGCATAAGGAATTTGTGTTGATACGTGGTCGATGTGGTTACAACGAGCACCTGCGGAAGACAGGATCGTGGTGTCGGATATGGGTGAAATGTGGTCACCACAGACAGAACCAGCTAGGCAAGCTGCTATCGATATACTCAGTAGGTGATAGGAGTGCCCCTGCATGACGGGAACAATCATCGGTATTAAGATACCAAAAGTTCCCCAAGAAGTACCTGTCGCAAACGAGAGCCCCAGTGCTACCAAGAAGAAAATAGCCGGTATGAAGCCAATACTCAAAGCGCTATTCTGAATGGCGTTAGATACATAGACGCCGGACTCCAGATAGCCCTCGCCACTGACACCACTCAGAGTCCAAGCGAAGGTCAAGATGAGAATGGCAGGAACCATGGCTTTAAAGCCCTCGGCCAAGGCCGATGTGAACTCTGTAAACTTAACGACACGGCGCGCAACGTAGAACACACCGGTTAAAATCAATGTAAAAACACTGCCGAGAACCAATGAAAATGAGGAATCACAGTTGGCAAATGCATCTATAATATTGTTTCCTTCTGTTATGCCGCCCGTGTAAAGCATGGCAAGAATACAGAGAATGATCAGTGAAACAATGGGAAGAACAAGATCAATGATCTTACCTTTGCCTTCTATCTTGAAGTCTTCTGGCTGTTCAAGGTGATTATCATCATCGATCATTTTTCCTTCTGCTCTCTCATGAATCGCCATCCAATGGTTAATTTCATATCGTTTCATACGGCTAAAGTCGAAGTTCAATCCGATTATTAAGAAGACCATAATCAATGTAACTAGGGCGTAGAGATTGAAGGGTATAGTGGAAAGAAAAAGGGAGAATCCATCGAGATCTGTATTCTCCGGTAGAGAAGAGCTGACAGCAGCTGCCCAACTTGAAATTGGCGAAATAATACAGACTGGTGCTGCAGTTGAATCGATGATATAAGCCAGCTTGGCGCGTGATATTTTATGCTTGTCTGTGACAGGGCTCATGACAGTACCAACAGTCAGACAATTAAAGTAGTCATCGACAAAGATTAATACACCTAAAAGAGATGTGAGTCCCAGAGCACCTCGCTTGGTTCGTATTCGTTTGGCAGCCCAGCTACCGTAAGCCGCCGAAGCTCCTGATTTTTGAATCAAGAATACCAACATACCTAATAACACTAGGAAAATGATGATATTGATATTGCCGCCAACTTTATCACTCATGATCGTGACAATTGTTTCGATAGCAGGAATCAGTTTGAAACCCGTATAAAAAAGTGCGCCTCCCAAAATACCAGTCAACAGTGAGATGTAAACTTCTTTGGTGATCAGCGCCAGGACGATCGCTACGATCGCCGGTACTAGTGACCAAAATGTTGCTTCCATTTTTTCAATAACCCCCCTCGGTTAATAAAATAATAATTATAAGATACCCTTTTTCCTGCTAAATTTCTAACTTTTGTTTAGCAAGCTAAACCGATTGTGCCATAAAGTATTCATTTTTCATACCTAATAATGGAAAAAAATTAAATTTATATAAAAATTAAGAAAAAAAGGTGCTGCAGACAGACTGGGAATTTCAGCTCGCCCACAGCACCAGATTGCTTTGTACAATTTATATATAAGATTTAGTCTTTGATGAAATTATGACTTATTTTGAACCAATATGTTTGGCATAAAAATCTTTTGCTGCTTTAATTAGACCATCAAATGAATCAAAGTTCGTATTTTTAGTCACAAAGCCGTTTAAAGTATTTTTGTCAGACGTCTCTGGATTAGGTAATTTTGCTAAAAATTCTTTAGCTGTCTTAAAGACAGAATTTTTTGAAACAAATGAATCGGAAAATAATTGATCCAGAGGGAGGTCGATTCCACTTAAAAGACCGCCACCTTTTTCAAAACCCTTAGCCAGGTTGCCTATTGCGTTTTTAGCATCATTAAGATTAAAACTCATTTTTTCCTCCTAAAGTAATACTTGGTTTATAAATCATTATAACAGTGAAATTAAGCGAACTATTATCAACATATTCAATTTTCTTACAGAAAAGTTAATTTTATTTATAGGTCTTTTCATCGCTATAATAAATACAGATAAAATAATAAAACTACAATTTTATGAATTAAATGGATATGGTAGAAATGATTTTGACAAATATACAGACGCAATTATTTCAATGGCAGGACAAGGAATATGCAAACTTTATGAGCAAGTTAATGCCTACTGTGGATTCTGATCGAGTGATCGGCGTGCGCACGCCGGTCTTGCGAACATATGCAAAAGAATTGCTTAAAAACAAAAACGGAGAGCAGTTTATAGAGGATTTGCCACACTATTATTTTGAAGAAAATCAGCTACACAGTTTTATCCTTTCTTTAAATAAATCGTTTGCTGATTTAATACCTAAAATCGAAGCATTTTTACCTTATATTGATAATTGGGCTACATGTGATATGTTGTCCCCTGCTATTTTCAAGAAAGAATGCGACAATCTATTGCCATATATTTATCAATGGATTACTTCGACTCATCCATACACAGTCCGATTTGCTATCAGTATGCTTATGAAACACTTTTTAGATCATAGCTTTCAAATAGAGTATCCCGAGCTGGTGGTTGGTGTGGAGACAAGTGATTATTATGTAAAAATGATGATTGCCTGGTACTTTGCTACCGCCCTTGCAAAACAATATGATTTGATTCTGCCTTACATTGAAAATGATCGCTTGGAGGTTTGGACTCACAATAAGACAATACAAAAAGCTGTAGAGAGTCGAAGGTTACTTCCAGAACAGAAAAAATATTTAAAATCTTTGCGCAGGATATAATATTGTCATTATGAAATTAATCTATCATTATAAGTAGTTATAAGATTGAATGGGAGACGGGTTTGAAAGACAAGATTATTTATTTTTCAGGAACTGGCAATACTAAATTATTGGCTGAAAAATTGGGTGAATTATTAAATGTTGAGGCACATAGCATCGAGGAGAAGATCGATTGGATGTCATATTTGACTAATTCCAGGCGTCTAATCATTTTGTATCCCGTTTATTTTTCGGTGCCGCCAATGATTCTGCGTGAATTTTTCGATCATTATGCGGTTGCTTTGGAGAATAAAGAAATGATCTGTATTGTTTCTCAAATGTGCTATTCCGGAGACGGTGCCCGGGTGGTTGAGGATTTTTTGCCTTCATCTGCAAAATTAATCGATACCCACCACATCAATATGCCAAATAATATACCCAATATTCCCTTTGTCCCACTCGCTACGTCAGGCGGAATACGACGAAAAGTGAGTCGCGGTTTACGAAAATTAACTAAGATTGCCGATGGAATAAAAAAAGAAAACTTTAAACGGCGTCATACTTCTAAGTTTTCCATTCTTTTGGGACAATCACAGCGCAACGGTGGATTAAAGTCCGAAAAAAGCAAAAAATCATCAGTTCGTGTCAACGATGACTGTATCAGTTGTGGTCTTTGTGTTCGCATCTGTCCTACGAACAATTTTGTGATGGAAAATAAAGCCGTCCCCCTAGGCGAATGCACGTTGTGCCTTCGTTGCGAAAATAAATGCCCGGCAAAAGCAATTACTGTCATTATAGACCGACCGGTCAAACGTGTTTATCCTGGCCCCGGTCAATCTGTTAGAAGATAAAATGAACTATTAGAGATTAAAAATCATGTAAAATAAAGTCAGTATAACCATTTAGGAGGCAATATATGGTTTTAATGGGCATTGCCATGGTAATAGTTGGCATTGTATTAATTATTTTTGGTTTGTCTATATTAGCCAAAGGTAATTATGATCTGGTGGGACGCTTCCCATTTGTAGTGAAGGATGCTGACCCGTCAAAGTGGGATCAATTCATAAAAGTAGTTGGTAAAGTCTCGGTTGTAGGAGGTGCAATTGTTTTTATTCTGGGCATAATTTCGCTGTTGATTAAATTAATTGAAGTTGTACTAACTTTATTTTTGATATGTGTTGTAGGTATTGCGATTGGTATTATTGTTATAAGGATCAAGGCTAGATTAAAAGCTAGACAATTAAAAGGAGATCAACTTGAACAGTGATAATTTAAATCTAAATAAACATATCGAATATGCGATCACCGTAGCCAAATCAAATCCTTCACAGGAAGCTCTATTCGATATATTGGTGGCGCTGAGAATTGTCATGAAATTAGGCGGGGACATTCTTTTACCAATTGAATTGCCTACAGCTTTTGAACAAGATGATATCAGTGAGTCAGGTGAGATTGCCCTGCGTCAACTAGAATTAGAAGACGGTGGAATGGTGACAAGCTGTTTTACAAGTGAGGAGGAAGCGAACAAAGGGGAACGCTCAGCAATGGTGCCATTTAAATTAGATACCTTTTGCAATATGACACTGAACGAACCTGCGTTAGAAGGGCTAGTAATCAATCCGTGGGGAGATTCTTGTTTTTTATCTAAGGACTTGCTAAAGATAATGTTTGAAATAGAATTACCAGATGAAGAGGTGAATCAAATGATTTTTGAGATTGGCGACATTACTGAGTTGGATGTTGAATGTATTGTCAATGCAGCAAATTCTTCTTTGCTTGGAGGTGGCGGTGTGGACGGTGCAATCCATCGCGCTGCGGGTCCCGAATTGTTGGCAGAATGTCGACAATTGAATGGTTGTTCAACGGGCGAAGCAAAAATTACCAAAGGGTATAAACTCAAGGCGAAGTATGTCATTCATACCGTTGGTCCAGTTTATAGTGGCAGCAAAGAAGATCCCGTATTGTTGGCAAATTGCTATCGCAACAGTTTGGATTTAGCTGCCGAACATGACATACATAGCATTGCTTTTCCAGCTATTTCGACGGGAGTTTACGGTTATCCCAAAGATGAGGCGGCGGAAATTGCACTTAAAACTATAATAGATTGGTTAGAAGCCAATCCCTCATACGGTATGAAAATAATTATGTCCTGCTTTAGCAAAGATACTTATGATGCTTATGTAAAAGCTATGGAAAAATTTGATAGAGAAAGACAGGCATGATTTTTCTTGTGAAATTTACAAAAATTAGCTGCGGAAATCCACTTAATTAAATGACAGGTTGTTAACCGAAGGAGAAAAAGATGAGTGAAGCAACATCGGTCAAGCCGATTAAAGTATGTATACTCCAAGGGAGTCCCCGTCCGCGTGGGAACACTGCATCTTTGGTTAAATCAATAATAGAAGAACTGGAACATCGTGGCTGCGTTGTTAAAAATGAATTCCTTTATCAGAAGGATATTCGCCCCTGTTACGGATGCCGCTGTTGTCAACGGGATCATACCATTTTCGGTTGTGTTCACAACGACGATTTGGTGCCTTTGTTTGATGACCTACTTGAATGTGATCTAATTGTGTTGGCGACACCCATCTATTCTTGGTACTGTACCCCTCCGCTGAAAGCTACTTTGGATCGCCTCGTTTATGGGATGAATAAATATTATGGCGAGACAAAGGGACCGTCTCTTTGGGCTGGAACGAAGGTTGCCCTAGTAGCAACTTGCGGTTACCCGCCGGAGAAAGGTGCTGACCTCTGGGAAGAGGGGATGAAGCGTTACTGTAAACATTCCCAGTTAGAATATATCGGTATTTTGACTGGTCGCCACTTGGGATATGACCGCCCTTTTATGGATCTTGAAAAAGAGGAGAGAGCACGCCTTTTTGCTGCCACCATTTTTGAAAAGGTTTCAGCTTCATTGTCATAAACTGATGTTAATAATAGGATTTTGACTTTTGCTGACCTTTTCTACTAGCATGGTGGCGGAGGTGAATTTCAATTATTAATGATTTAACCAAGGGAAACTTAAAGCGAGTTTTCTTTCGATATTTAGTTCCTAGTATAGGAGGGATGTTAGGCACATCCCTATATGTTCTCGGTGACACGATGATTGTTGGTAGGGGGCTTGGTACTCAGGGACTCGCAGCTTTAAATCTTTCTATACCAATTATTAATGTATTTACTGGGTTAGGTCTCTTATGTGGGATTGGCGGTGCCACAGCGCTGTCTGTGGACCGTGGTAAGGGCAAAAAGGATGGGTTAAATGGGATTTTTACGAAGTCGCTGATGCTCGCCCTGATTGCAGGTTTTATTTTAACATTAGTGAGGGTGTTCTTTTTAGACGGCTTTGTATCGTTCTTGGGAGCAAGTGGGAATACATTTTCCTTAGCTAAGGACTATCTAGGCGTTTTGATGGCCTTCGCTACACCATTTGTTTTAAATACCACTCTAATGATATTTGTCCGCAACGATGGGGCACCTAAACTAGCCATGGTATCAATGCTGGTCGGTGCGGTCATGAACATCCTTTTGGATTACATATTCATAATAAAGTTTAATTGGCAAATGTGGGGCGGTGCGCTAGCGACCGGGCTTGCCCCTGTTTTTGGTCTAGTCATTCTGTCTACCCATTTTATTAGGAAGCAGAACCGCATCAAGATAGAGCGCCCGGAAGGTGATTGGGTAAAGTATAGGAGAATCATTCACAATGGCATTCCTAGCTTTATTATTGAATTGTCCGCAGGTATTGTTATCTTTGCATTTAACTTAAGGCTACTCGGGTTGGCGGGAGATTTGGCGGTGTCCACCTATAGTATTATTGCTAACTTATCTTTAATTGCCACGGCTATTTTTACCGGTGTTGGTCAAGGAATCCAACCTATCGTTTCAACAAATTATGGTGCCAGACGTATGGATCGGGCATTAAATACAATAAGATTAGCGACACTGACATCACTTATTTTAGGTATATTATTTTTTATTGCAGGTGTTATTTTTCCAGAACATCTTATTGGTATTTTTGTCAAAGATCCCTCGGAATTATTAGTCATTGGAGTGCCTGGAATCAGAATTTATTTCTCTGCATTCCTATTTATGGGAATAAATATCTCTTTGAATTCTTATATTCAGTCAAAGGAAAAGGCGAGAATTTCTTTGCAGTTATCTCTGTTGAGAGGACTGGTGTTGATCATTCTTAATCTATTTATCTTGCCTATTTTCTTTGGTATCAACGGAGTATGGTTAACGATGCCTTTGACTGAAATATTAACGTTTGCAATCAGCAATTTAGCATTTAAAAGAATAAAAAGAGCGGTACGTCATTCGTTTGGATTTTCTTAAATAATAGATTGTTTATTAATTTATATTGGAAAATATTAAACAGGTATGAATATTCACACCTGTTTTCAGATTTTAAAGTGCGTTGGTCAATAACTTAATTGTTGACATTACAAATGTGCGAGATCTATTCTGATTGATCATTTGTTTGATCTTGAGACTCGATCAGATGCATAAGATAGGCCATTTTAGTGTCCCACTCTCGGCTAGAATGAGCACAAGCCAATAATTCGGCGGCAATCAAACTGTCATCTACATTCTTTTTATAGCGTATTTTGTATTCTAGACTGGCCCAAAAGTCCATTGCAATCGTGCGAAATTGAATTTCCACCGGCACGCTAACAACATCTTCGGCAAAAAAGACCGGTACAGTCACTGTTAGGTGGAGACTGCGATAGCCATTGGGTTTAGGTGTCTTGATATAATCTTTTTCAATTAATACTTCGATATCATCTTGATTAGCCAAGCAATCCCGCAGATAATAAACATCTTCTTCAAATGAACAGACGATACGTACACCCGCAATATCTAGAATATTATTCTGTATGGACTTTAAGTTTAATGGTAAATTTTTAGTTCTAATCTTTTTGACAATGCTGTCAGGTTCTTTGATCCTGGTCTTTATGCTTTCTATAGGGTTGCGGTCGTTGTGGAGAGAGAATTCAGCATTTAGAATTTTTACTTTGGTCTCAATTTCCATCAATGCACATTGATATTGCAGCATTAGAGCGCGAAATTGTTGGTTGCGGGACATAAATTTGTCGATCTGACTCTTGTCTATATTTTCAAAATTTGTGTTTTTAATTTCCCTAGGCATGGAAACTCCTTGTTGATTAAGGGATGCCATTGAGCGCTTTAAAAAACCAGTAAATTGCCAGCAACAACAAAAGGACGAAGATCGCTGTGTTGCCCCAAAACATGGTTTGATCCAATGCTCCGGCTCGGTATTTTTTGACTAAAAAAGTAATTCGGTAAGCTGCAACAGCAGCTACTATGATTGAAAGAATTAGTTTAATCATCGTATCCTTCATAGGCTTTCTTAAATAATTTAAGGAAATCGTCTGCGGAAACTTTTCTTGGGTTACTGTTAACAGAAACATTTTCGGCAGCCGCAGCAGCTAAAGCAGGGAAGTCGGCGGTATTTATAGCAGGTAGATCTTTCAATTTAGGGATACCAACGTCTCGACAAAGTTTTTCTAGTTCGGCGACACCGGCGTGCGCCGCTTCGTTGTCGGACATTCTTGAAGTATCTAAGCCGAGAGCTACAGCCACATCAGCATATTTTTTTGTGTTTGCAGGAATATTCCAATTGGAAACCGTCGGCAGAAGAACAGCGTTGGCTACACCGTGAGCCATATCGTACATGCCGCCTAAAGCCTCGGCCATACAGTGGACTGCCGCCACATCGGCGAAACCAAAGGCAATGCCGGCTGTATTGCTGCCTAACATCATACCGGTGCAGGACTCAAGGTCGGGGTTATTCACAGCCTGACGTAGGTTACTGGAAATAAGCCTAATAGCATATAGAGCATAGACATCAGTATGAGGATTGGCAACAGTGCAGGTATAAGCTTCTACGGCATGGGTCATAGCATCAATGCCGGTGGCTGCCATAATATGAGGTGGCAAATTGAGTAGAACGTGGGGATCGACTAAAGCGTATTTAGGCGTTACTCGCATATCAAGAATATTTAATTTTGTCTGTGTCTTTGAGTCTGTCACTACGGCAAAGGGCGTCACTTCGCTGCCAGTGCCGGCCGTCGTCGGTATGGCTATTAGTGGCGCCATATCTGTTTTGAGCAAATCAGCTCCACACCAATCGAGGACATCACCACCGTTTGTGAGCAGCGTAGCAATAGCTTTGGCTGTGTCCATGGCGCTGCCTCCGCCTACAGCAATGACGGTATCAACTTTTTCCTTCTTAGCGAATTCGTATCCTTTATTACAGGTATAATCCCTTGGGTTAGGCACAAACTCACTAAAATAGACATAGGGAATCCCGACTGCTGTTAAGCTTGTTTCCACGTCTTTGGTCAACCCAGCTTTTCGAACATTTTCACCAGCAACAATCAGTATTTTCTTTGCGTTTAACTCTTTAGCTTTGCTACCGGCTTCTTTGATCACGCCTGAACCAAATATAATTTTTGTGGGCACTGAAAATTCATATTTATTAGGAATCATGGCAACTCTCCTTAGAATTTTAAGGTTGAACTTTAGGGTCTCAAATTTATCTGAATAATATTAGTTAAAATGGCAATTTGATAAGAGACATAATTTTACATTCAGTGGCACAGCGATTACCTCTTATGATGGCAAATATTGCAAAAATGACGAAGGCAATATAAAGAACCAATTCAAAATAAAAAATCTTAGTTTTAATTTTATTTGAACGGTAATTTTTGATCAGGACAGCGATGTTATATAAACTGAATAGTCCTAAAAACAATCCTAAAATAATATTGAGCATTCTTGTCACCACTTTTATAGAATCTGATTGGCAAGTTTCTCATATTCTATCAATATTTCATGTTAACTGCGAGTAAGTTAAACTTTAATTTAAATATATTTATCTCTGCTGAAATCAGTCATAATCATAAAATATTGAAATATAAAACCGACGACCAGAGCTACTGATTGTTTGAGGTCGATGTCAAGGGAAGTCATTTTCGCAAGCAATGTAATGTTCGAAGTTACAGGGTAAATTCGTTTTCTCCATTTTTTCTTGATCTTTAATTGATTTCATTTAAATACAGCCAATTTTTTAAAAATAAGCGCCAGTTAGTTGACACTAACAACAAGTTAGCATAGGATAACTAATAACATTTTAATTCTACTTTTTTTAGGTTATTAAGGAAGCAGGAACTATGCTTAGAGCACACAATCTTAGTTTTAGTTACGGGCGACATGATGTCTTGAGGAAGATTAATTTTCAGGCCGATGAAGCTCAGATTATTTCTTTGATTGGACCTAACGGTTCAGGTAAATCTACATTGCTGAGGTGCCTCTGTGGGCTTATGCCTATTAATGAGGGCAAAGTGATACTATTTGGGCGGTCCATACATAAGATGAAGGCAGGGGAGAAGGCCAGGCAAATCGCATTTTTCCCCCAATTTCATGAAACAATGCAAGGTGAAACGGTCTATGAAATTATAGCAATGGGCAGATCACCTTACAAAAAATTTGGCTGGGTTACGACCAAAACGGATCGAGAAAAGATTGCTTGGGCCAGTGAATATATGCAACTTGGTCATATGATGAACCGTTCCGTGGAAAAACTTTCAGGCGGAGAGAAACAGCGGGTTTGGATCGCCATGATTTTGGCTCAGGACACACCGATTATTTTATTAGACGAGCCAGTTACTTACATGGATCTCAAGCATCAGCGGGAGTTGCTCAAGACAATCACAGATTTGAAGGAATCATTTAATAAAACCATAATTGCAGTTTTTCACGACATCAACCATGCCATCGAGGTTTCGGATTATATCTACTTATTAAAGGACGGCAGGATTTATGGGTCAGGAACTAGCGAAGAGGTGATCACCGAAACTGCAATACAAGATGTCTATGATGTTTGTGCCCATGTATGGAATTTTAATAAATGTCGTCGCAATGTTGTGATTCCAGCTGGGTTTCACGTCGATCAATTTTGCAGGAAGGGACAGGGAAAGACACATACTCAGCATATTTGATTTTATAAAAAAGAGGGAAAACAGTCTCTTTTTGATAATAAATTTATTATTGGAGGATTAAGTTATGAAGATGTGGAAGAGAATAACAACACTGTTATTGACTGTAGTTGTATCTGTTGGTCTTGTCGCCTGTGGCGGAACTGAGGAAACATCCCTTGAGTCAGATGGATCATCAGAAGAAACGATGGTTACAGAGGAAGAGGTCACAGATTTAACAGAAGAGCCAACTAAAGAAGAACTGGTTGAAACGACGGAGACGGAAAGTCTGTTAAATGATGCAGAGGCCGACTTTGTTGTTGTGGAGGATGAGTTAGATAGGGAAGTGAGAATCCCCCGTCATCCCCAGAGGGTGTTAGCCCTCACATCTGCTGCTATGCAGGCTTTAATTGAAATTGAGATGCCCTTGGTCGGCAAGGTCGAAGAGTACAAAATAGATGAAGATTATGTCGATCTCCCTTCTGTGGGAAAGGCGTCAGAGATCAATATAGAGGCCGTTTATGCCCTTGAGCCTGATCTGATTATTGCAGCTAACCGTTTCCACGCTTCCATGACTGAGGAATTAGAACGGTCGGGAGCGGCGGTATTTTTCTTTGATCCTGATAAAATAGGAGATATTCCGATTGTAGATATGGTGCCTTATTTAGCTGAGTTTTTTGAGAAAGAAGAATTGGCAGAGGCCCATGTTGATCATATGGAGGAAGTTGCCTCTGAACTAGAGAAACAAGTTCATGAACAAACCGATATCGAAACAGGTGTTATTTTGCAAGATGGAGATACCATTAGAGCTGCCCAAACGGCCTCGGGTTATGGATCTCTTTTAACGATGTTGGATATCGAGAATATCGTGCCAGCTGATTTGCCAGGATCTAAGAAATCGCCTTTTGT
Organism: Clostridiaceae bacterium; assembly: GCA_012520525.1. GTDB lineage: Bacteria > Bacillota > Clostridia > Saccharofermentanales > Fastidiosipilaceae > JAAYOA01. The sequence continues at coordinate 15,267 of JAAYOA010000001.1, forward strand.
ACCTTTTGATGTGGAAGAGATCATTGTAGCCGATCCGGATTTGATTTTAATCACAGCCTCAAGTAATGATCCTGATAGCAACAAAGCAACTCTGGAAAAGTTTAAAAATGATCCTAAGTGGTCAGAGTTGAGTGCGGTCAAGAATAATAACCTAATCATGCTTCCCTTCTCCGTTAATGCAAATCGTGCGACGCCGGAGGATATGTTGCGTACAACTGCTGAAGTTATTTTAAAGAATGCAGGGAAATAAATAATACTGAGTAAATGTATATCTTTTAATGAATATTAGTTTTCAGAGATATGGAACGAAAGGTGATGCCTCTCGTTCCATATTGTTAATATGACGCATACCTATTGGAGGCTCAATTTAAGTGTGTTTAACAGGCACGAAAGGGGAATATAGTTAGGAGACGTAGGGCTGTGAAAAATCAGAATATATCGCCTAAGACAGCAAAGCATTACCGTTTTTCTATTATTATTATTTCAGCGATCGTTTTGGTGATTGTCGTTGTCGCCAGCACTTTGATGGGGACTGTGGGATTTACTCTGTCGGAACTTTGGGGGGTGATCACCGGAGCATATGCCAAAGAGGATTTTGTTTATCGAATTGTTATTAATATTAGATTGGCGAGGACAATCACTGGTGTATGCGTCGGTATGAATTTGGCTGTTGCCGGTGTCTTGTTGCAGGGGATTTTGCGCAACCCTATGGCTTCACCCAACATCATTGGTGTCAATGCCGGTGCAGGTTTTGCGGCTGTCCTTATAATGACTGTAATACCTGGGAAAATCACTGCCATACCTATTGCGGCTTTCGTGGGTGCGGTGGCAGCAGCAATGATTATTTATCTACTTTCTCTGGCGGCGGGCAGAGACAAGACCATTTACATTGTCTTAGCAGGTATTGCCGTATCGAATTTAATTAAAGCTCTTACATCTGCCCTCATGGACATCAACAACGACGTTTTAGATGTCACCTATTCCTGGTTATTGGGAAGCCTCTCAGGCCGGAGTTGGTCGGCAGTCAATACCGTTTGGCCCTATAGTTTGATCGGCTTGACTGTTGCATTTTTTATTAGTCCTAAAGTTAATTTGTTTGTCTTAGGGGACGAGGTTGCTCTCAGTGTAGGTTTACCGATACGCCGATATCGCATAGGAATTATGATGGTTGCTGCTGTTCTGGCTGGCAGTGCTGTGAGCGTTGCAGGTACGATCGGATTCGTCGGTTTGATTGCACCTCATACGGCCAGATTGATAGTTGGCAACGACCACCGCTATTTAGTTCCTCTATCGGCCATCCTAGGTGCCATATTATTGATTGTTTCGGATACCGTAGCCCGGACGGTTTTTCAACCGGTTGAACTTTCTGTGGGTATAATTACTGCAATCCTGGGAGCTCCTTTTTTCCTGATGTTGTTGTACAAAAAAGGAAGAGAATGGAAGATGAGATAGGCTATGAGTTTAAGACATTGAAACGATTAAAATAACTTAGTCGTACAAAATGATACCTAAGGCAGCAGACAGAATGATCATTGAGATGGGGGACAGTTGTTTCTTGCGAAGCCGCTTGGTGATTAATAAAGTACCCACTAGGACCGCGGCAATGATCACAGCATTTAAGTCGATGGTCTGAGAGACAACACCGATGGATTTCAGAGCCATGTAAATACCCGTTGCAAGGATAATGCCTATGATACATGGCTTTAGCCCCCTCAACACCGCTTGGACATATTGATTTTTGATGACGTGTTGCAGAGCAA
>JAAYOA010000026.1 GCA_012520525.1 Clostridiaceae bacterium
AATAAACAAATTAAATTTACGTCAACCGTTTGTAAACACAGATACAAAATCCGATTATTTTGTCTTAAAAATAAGCTATTTATTGTTATTTTTCACTCTTTTGATAAATAAGAAAAAATAATTACATAAATTATTAAAATAATTAATGTTACATCATTGACGGAAACTTATCCATCATTAGTAATGCACGACCCGTTCCTATGGCCACACAAGATTCTGGATGATCGGCGACAACAACAGAAATCCCAATTTTTGACTCTAACATACGGTCAATACCATATAATTTTGCACCGCCACCGGTTAAAACGACACCTCGATCCGTAAGGTCTGACATTAATTCAGGTGGAGTTCTTTCAAGTACACCGTGTACAGCTTCAAAAATATCGGCAACCGGTTCTTCGAGAGCCTCCAACATATCAGTTGAAGATACAATAACTGAAGATGGCAGTCCTGTAACAATGTTCCGTCCGCGAACTTCCATTGTTAATTCATCCTCTCTAGGATAAGCACAGCCTATATTAATCTTCAACTGTTCCGCCGTCTTGTCTCCTATTAAGATATTGTGTTTGCGTCTAAGGTGACGAATAATATATTCGTCAAAGCGATCTCCCGCCACCTTTAAAGATGCATCTATGACAGGCTCACACATAGAAATGACAGCTATATCTGTTGTTCCACCGCCAATATCAACGATCATACTACCCACAGGTAAAGTAATATCGATACCTGCTCCAATAGCTGCAGCAATGGGTTCACGAATCAAAAAAACGTCTCGAGCGCCTGCGTGTTTACAGGCATCTTCAACTGCCTTTTGTTCGACAGGCGTAATAACACTAGGAATGCATACAACCATCGTGGGTTTAAATAGAGAGTTTAAGAAACCATTGTTAACTCTATTGATAAAGGTTTTCAACATAATTTCCGTGACTTTAAAGTCAGAAATAACACCATCTCTCAGTGGACGAATCGCTTCTACGACGTCCGGCGTACGTCCAACCATCTCATTGGCAGCGTGACCAACAGCAAGAACGCGACCGGTGCGTGAATTAACCGCCACTACCGAAGGTTCATTTAAAACGACTCCGCGACCTTTGATATAGATAAGAACGGTGGCTGTTCCCAGATCTATCCCAATATTTAAACCTAAACCCATAACTACTTATACCTTTTCTTCACAAAGTCGACGCAGTAAAAAACGTCCTATATTAAAGTTATATGTTACAATATTCGTTGACTTAATACAATGTTTCAACCTATATGGGAGGGATTCCTCACAAATGAAGTGGCTGGCACTACTTTTTATGACTTTAGACCATTTTGCACTCTACTTCAACGGCCACATTCCCCATTGGGTGTGGTTCATCTTTCGCGCCCTAGGTCGTCTAGCATTTCCCATGTTTGCCTATATGCTGATTCTCGGTTATAGACGAACCCGTTCATTGACCATTTACTTTATTAGAATCGCTGTTTTTGCATTAATCACACAAGGTGCTATGACCCTAACAGCTAATACGACAACTAGCTTTACATTCAACAATGTATTATATACATTAGCAGCAGGTCTAATACTAATTTTGGGCTATGATTTTTTAACAAAATCAATTTTGGATCTTGTGGCACGACTACGACCTGCAAAAAGCAGCCAAGGAGGTGAACAACCTGACTACGGGGTACGTATAAATATAAAGGGGATTTCCCTGCCAACACGCACCGGATTAATTCTTGGAATTATTCTTTGTATATTATCTGTCGTCCTTGTTTGGCTTATGAAACCTGACTACAGTTATTATGGTTTAATGGTCATATTGTTATTGCATATAATGGAAGGCATGACCGAGCCACTGACTCCCGAACTAAATAAAGATCTGAAAAAAGGAAAACTTCGATTTTTCTTTAGAACCTTGTTGATGTTAAATATAATTTGGATTGTTGTCAATCTTATATTCTATCGTCAAAATATGAACTTCAAATTGATGAGCATCCTTTCACCCTATGCTGTATTTTTATTCCCCATGGAATCACATAACAAAAAACCTGGAAAACTCGCAAAATATTTCTTTTATATCTATTATCCAGCCCACATCTGCCTATTTATGTTTTTGAGCAGCATCATTTGAGCCACAATCGACAATAGTTGTAATATGATAAAATATAGCGTATTTTAAATTAAATCATTCAGTAACGATAAAATAAGGAGGAAAGCCAGATGGCTTATTCTGTAGAAACCGATCGCAAATGGCAAGAAAAATGGCGTGATTTAGGATTTTATAAATACGACACGTCAAATGATCAAGACAAACTATACGTCTTAGAGATGTTCTCCTATCCTTCTGGGTCAAATCTACACGTTGGACATTGGTACAACTACTCTCTTTCTGATTCTTATGCGCGCTTTAAGCGTATGCAAGGGTATCGGGTATTTCAACCCATGGGCTTTGATGCCTTTGGTCTACCAGCCGAAAATTTCGCCATTAAGACCGGTATTCATCCCAAAGACAGCACAGAAAACAACATTAAAACGATGGAAAAACAGCTGTTTGAGATGGGAGGAATGTTCGCCTGGGATCACGAATTAGCTACTTGTGACCCTGAATATTACCGATGGAATCAATGGTTATTCCTTCAGCTTTATAAAAAAGGACTGGCCTATCGCAAAAATGCGCCGGTCAACTGGTGTCCTTCTTGTCAAACTGTCTTAGCTAACGAACAAGTCGTCGATGACGGCCACTGCGAACGCTGTCACGCCGAAGTAACACATAAAAATTTAACCCAGTGGTTTTTTAAGATTACTGAATATGCGCAGGAACTACTGGATTGTCTGCCAACGTTGGACTGGCCTGATAAGACAGTTAAAATACAGCAAAATTGGATTGGTCGATCCGAAGGTGTCGAAATTACTTTCCACGCCTCTAAGGAAGGCAACGTCCTTTATGGCGAAGATGATCAGCCACTAAGACTGGATGTCTTTACAACAAGAACAGACACGTTAATGGGTGTCAGCTATGTTGTCGTTGCTCCCGAAAGTGAACTTTGTGAATTATTGACCACCGACGACAATAGAGACGCAATGAACGCTTATATCGATCAGACTCGCAAGGCCACCGACATCGATCGTATGTCTGCAACTCGAGAAAAGACCGGTATTTTTACAGGTTCTTACGCCATTCATCCGGTCACTAAGGAATTAGTACCAATTTGGGCAGCAGACTATGTCATCGCTGGTTATGGCACAGGCGTCGTCATGGGTGTGCCAGCCCACGACGAGCGTGACTTTGAATATGCTAAAACCTTTGATTTGCCAATTAAACCAGTTATAAAAGCTGTCGATGGCAGTGAACCCGAATTGCCGTTTTGTGAATATGGCATCACGTATAATTCAGGTGATTTCGACGGTCTTAGTTCGGAAGATGCGATCAATAAAATTGTCGCTACACTGGAACCTAAGGGATTAGCACAATTTAAGGTTAATTTTCGCCTAAAGGACTGGCTCGTGTCCCGACAAAGATACTGGGGTACTCCCATCCCTGTCGTCTATTGTGACACTTGTGGCACTGTCCCTGTACCCGAAGAGGATCTGCCGGTACGTTTACCTTATGACGTGGAGTTTAAACCCGATGGCAAGTCCCCCCTCGCCAAGTCAGAAGAGTTCATGAACTGCTCATGTCCGGTATGTGGCGGTCCCGCCCGGCGAGATCCCGACACATTAGATACCTTTGTCTGCTCGTCATGGTACTTCCTACGCTATTTGGATCCTCATAACACCAAGCAGGCTTTTACCAAAGAACAGGCGGATCAGTTCTGCCCTGTGGATGTCTATGTGGGTGGCGCAGAACATGCAGCCATGCATTTGTTATACTCCCGCTTTATTACAAAAGCACTGCGCGATATGGGGTATCTAAGTTTTGATGAACCCTTCCAGCGTCTCATTCATCAAGGTGTCATTTTAGGCGAAGATGGCAATAAAATGTCCAAATCCAAGGGCAACACTGTCTCACCCGATGAATATATTGAACGTTATGGTTCAGATGTTCTGCGTCTTTATCTTGGTTTTGGTTTTGCTTATACCGAAGGTGGTCCCTGGAGCGACAACGGCGTACGTTCAATGGATCGTCTAGTTGGTCGTCTAACCCGCCTAGCTGAAGATGCCAACCTAGTCACTGATGCCCCTGTACCAGAGAGACAAACGCCAACTACTGCAGCGTCAAAGGATCTTAATTATGCACGTCACTTCGCAATACGCGGTGTTACTACCGACGCCGAGCGCTTTCAATTTAACACCTCTATCGCCCGTATAATGGAGTTGGTCTCCGCGCTCAATAAATACCGCATGGAAGTACCACAGGAAGAATTTGAACCTCTATTCTATAAAGATTGCATTGCAGATCTCATTCGCCTAGTAGCACCATTTGCCCCCCATCTTGCGGAAGAATTATGGGAAGAATTAGGGCAAAAGGACAGCATATTTAACGAAGTTTGGCCTCAATTTGAAGAATCTGCTCTTATAATGGACACAGTTGAAATTGTCGTTCAATTCAACGGCAAAATTGCCTTCCGGATGGATATTTCTACCGATGAAACAAAAGAACATTTAGAAGAAACACTTATGGCAGATGAACGTGTCAAAGAGCGTATAGGCGAGAAACAGGTGCGTAAATTCATCTACGTACCCGGCCGCTTAGCTAATATTGTTATTGGCTAATAAATATTTTGAAATTTGAAACTATTTTTACAAATTAAGCCGTCAACTGCTCCAGCTGACGGCTTTAATATTCAAGTTATATGATCAACCTATGTGATCAACTTATGTGATCAACGGGTGACTTCTTTACGCTGTCCAAAACCAATCCGGTGACGTTTATGAAATAAATTACTTGTAAAAAATACCAATAGCGCAAGAGCCAGAAAAAATATAAGCGATTGAACGGCCGGCATAATACTCACTTCTTTGCCCATCCATACTTTGACAAATAAAGATTGAACATAGTAGAAAGGGAATATTTTAGCAATACTTTCCATAACTGGTGGAAAATCATCTACTTCAATCCCCATGACACCTCCAAGAACCATGAACGAGAAATATAGCGCCATAGCTAAGCCAAACGCAGGAGCGTGGCGACGGATCCAATTAGCTATGCCATGACCCAATATAAATAAAGAAACCGCAAGCAGATAAAAATACAAATTAACAAGCAAAAAGTCACCGGCATTGGGTGTATAAACGTCAAGGGTCATGAATCCAACAGCGTAATTTAATCCCATCGCAAAGGTCAATAATATGAATTGAACGATCATTTTAGATATTAATTGAGAGCGGAGGGTCACACCAAACATATCAAGGCGTTGGGGAATTTGTTTTTCAAGTTCTTCGCTATAGATAGATGAGTGACCAAGAAAAGTAATTGCCAGTGGCACGATCATCATCATTGTAACCATGATCTTGGTCATCACAAGTTGAGTAAAATCGGCTGGTACATCTTTCCCTACTGCGTATGATATGAGCAACATCATGAAGATCGGAAAGACTATGCCAAAAAATGGAATATAACCGTTAGCTAATAAATTGAGCATTTCATACTTTAATGAATGGTAGGTGATTTTATTATTTTTCATATTGCATTGCCCTCCTTGGTTTACACTTTTGATTCCCAATATTTTTTGGCATTTATGGTCATCAATTCAATATCATTGCTAGTGCGTCTATAGTCAATGTCATGATGTCGCAACAAGCTGCTCATAGATGCCTCCTCCGCTGCATCCTTACATGAAAATGCAAGCAAGTGATCAGGCGCTGCCATGGGCTTGTAACCGCTCATGAGCGCTTTGTTAGTTACATTGTTCTCACACATCAAAACGGTTTTACCACAATATTTACGAAACAATTCTTGGTTGCCTCCCCAATCGACAAGTTGACCGTCCTCTAAATAGATAATTTTATTTACGAGTTTTTCTAACTCAGTATAATAATGGGAAACTATGCAAAGAGTCTGATTGCTTTCAGCAAACCAGTCGACAAGCAACTCCATAACTTGCTGTCGTGTTACAAAGTCGAGACCGGACGTCACTTCGTCCATGAAGACAAGGGGGCTTCGCTGGTATAAGACTAAAATAAGGGTCAAGCGTTGTTTTTCTCCGCCAGACAAAGTTTTATACCGCTTTTTTAGATTTTTTTCAAAATCGAAGAATGAAATCAATTCCTGAATGAAGGTATCCTCGGCGATCGGGCGATCAATGATCCGCTCAATAATGACTTTGATTGGTAAAACAGATGTATACTCATTTTGCTGCATATGAACTGCTATTTTATGCGGCGGCAATGCCACCGAAAAATTGCCTCTCGCCTGGGCTTGACCCAAAAGAGCTCGAATTAAAGTAGTTTTACCAGCTCCATTAGATCCAATGATGCCCACCCTATCTCCTGGTTCTACATAGATAGGACGATCAATCGTTAAGGCGTGATAACGACCATAGAACACGTCCAAAGAATCAATGTTAATCATTTCTGTTATCCTTTCTATTGCCTGCAAAATAGGCGCAGGTGTGGTCTGCTCTTCATGTACGATCATGACTTGTCGAGCATTAATATTTAAATGAGACATCTTATTTTTATTTTTCGAGTTTTATTGATTAAAATTTAAGTCTAATTCTGAAAAGTTATTGTAACCAGCACACTGTTATCTAGATTTTCTATATTTACATCGGCCTGTATTAATGTCGCATAATAGCGAACCAAATAAAGACCCATACCGTGACCTCCATCTTCACCAGTTACAAAAGGTTCAAAGACATATGGTAAAAGTTCTTCATCAATGGACGCATTTGAATTCTCTAGCTGAATGATCTGATCCGAAATTCGCAGAGTTAAAGTGGACTGCGGCTTTCCATGATTGATAGCATTATCTATCAAATTTTCTAAAATATATGTTAGAATAGTTGATTCCACAATGCGTGATGCAGCTCCCTCGATCTGCCATTCCATCTGTCTCTGTTCAAATAATGCTTCACGTTCCTCTAGTAACCTTTGAGCGAGTTCTGCGATGTCAACTAAAACTGGTTCATCAGTCTCTGTTAAATGGTTCGTAGACAAAATTGTGCTAATAAGTGTTTCCATTTTTCGCAACTGCTGTTTGAGTTCTAGCAAATAGGTTTCGGTATCTTTATACTTGCCAATTTTGTGAATCATTCCATCGGTTAACATCAACGCTGCCGCCAATGGCGTCTTTAATTGGTGTGAAGAAGACTGCAAAAAAATGCGTTGCCTCTCTCCCATTTGTTTTAGCTGTCGGAATTGACTTTGTTGAGTTTGATATAGTCGATTTAAATTTTCCGCTAGCTCTTCAATCTCCATCGTACCTGTTACATCCACAGATTGATCACTTTCAATATTTTTGTATTTTAAAGCTTCAGTTTGATTAGATAAATTAACGATTGGGCGCACTATATTTTGAGCAAAAAATAAAGAACCAATTAAGACCACGAGAATGAGTACTGCTGCAACCATCGGAAGACTTCTTATCGTCACGGGTAAAATTTGCCTAGTCGAAGGCTGCATTTGTGGAGCAATGGTCATGATGTAGCGATCCGTATTGTTGGTGAAACCAATGTTGGAGACATAATGTTCGTCACCAATCCGCGCCGTTGAGGATATAATGATGGTCTTATCATCGATTTGAAAAAAATCGGTATTGATTTCTTCACTTGGGAATTCGTCGTTGGTGGTGTCGATATAACCGGTTGATTGAAATTGATTTAGAAATACTTGCTTGCTCTCTGGTGTCCAGTGGGTGAAGCTATCCGTCAACGCAAAAAAAATGTCTTGTATTTTATAATTGAATTCCTTTTTATCATTATTTACTAGTCCATTGAAATAACTACGAATATTTGCTAACATTTGTCGCTGTTCTTCGGTCTGAATATTCACATCGTAGTTGATCGCTTTGCTGTTGATTGTCACTCTATCTTCATTTTTGTAAAAATCGATGCTAATCGTAGAGGCATAATTTAAAGGTGTGATATTTTTATAATTACCTTCTTCTATATAAGTTAAGTGAACTTTTTTAATATCTTTAATAAATTGCTCCTGTGTGTCTGCCACATAGAGGTCCGGCAGCATGATCAATATATATCCTAAAAATAAGGCGCCAATAATAATAGTCAGTAAAATACTGTATAGAAATGTCTTGCGTCTCAGTGTCATTTATCCACCTCTACTTTTATTGTTAATGGTAGTTAAATGTTGTTTAATCATCTTTAGGCGGAACATACTGATAACCGATGCCGACCACCGTCTTGATACAGTTAAATGGTAATTTTTTTCGTAAATTCTTGACGTGAGAATCGATTACCCTGTCGCTGCCAAAGTATTCATCTTGGTAGATTGCAGTAATGAGTTCTTCCCTTGTCAACGCCCTCCCAGGATTCTTAACTAATTCGTGCAAAAGCAAGAATTCGCTTAAAGTCAAACCAGCTGAGTTACCATCTACCAGCACATCATATGCCTCAGGTTTAATCACCAATCGCTCAGTTATCACAACTTCGGTTTGTGTGGGTTGTTTGATCCTTCTTAAAATGGTCTCGATGCGCTTTAAAAGTAGGATCGGCGGAACTGGTTTCACAACATAATCGTCAGCATAGGCATTAAAAGCGCTCAGTTGGGTGGCTTCATCCTCTAAAGCGCTTAACATTATGACTGCAGTCTCCGGTTTGTGTTCGTGAATCCAAGCCAGCACCTCTAAACCGGAACGTTTTGGCACCATAATATCTAGAACGGCTAAAGCACAGTCATTATTCTCAAGCCAATTTACCGCAGCATCACCGTTTGCAACAGCCACAACATTGTAATCAGCCATCAAAATGTATTCTGAAAGCACTTCTCTAATGGTGGTCTCATCTTCTAATAAAAGGATCGTTTCTTGTTTCATTGTCCTCACCTGTTCTATTTGATTTCATGATACCGAATACATGTGTGGATTTTATGGAGAAGTAATGTGGTTCATTAGTAAATTTGTGTACCTTTATGTTTAATTTTAATGTCTATTTCTTCTATTGTAGGCTTATATTGAAGTCGACGTTAAAAATTATAAAATGTGATCTTGCTATACTTTTAAAGAAGAAAATAAAATAATTAATAATTCATGATTGACAAGTCTTAATTAAATTTGTAATATAGTTCCTGCTTGAGATTTTAGGAATTTCGTAGAACTCAAATGAATTTGAACTATATTTGACAGATTCATTTCGATTTTGTATTATAAGTTCACTTTATAATTGCCTGTGTAGCTCAGTTGGTAGAGCAGCTGACTTGTAATCAGCAGGTCGGGGGTTCAAATCCGTCCGCAGGCTCCAAATAAAACCTCGTAACCTCAGCGGTTACGGGGTTTTCGTTTGTGTGTAACAATTATATTTTGAAATGGTTTTAAAAATTTCCAACAAAAATATCACAAATCTAATTCTGCGAACCTAAGGTGCCTGTGAAATCCCCGGGAGGTTCGCCAGAAAAATCGACATTTTTAAGTTGATTTTGAAAAAATTAAATTATAGAAATAGGTATAGCTACAAGATGTAGTATTTGTTATTATTGTATTAGCTAGAAATAGCTGTCGCACCCTTCACGGGTGCGTGGATTGAAATCAGATTATTAATTAATTCCTGCCCTTGTGCCGGCGTCGCACCCTTCACGGGTGCGTGGATTGAAATATTTTAGGTGTATAGACAGATATGACAGATGACAGGTCGCACCCTTCACGGGTGCGTGGATTGAAATGTCGAAAGGCGAGATCTCTAAAGTAGTAATTTCGCGTCGCACCCTTCACGGGTGCGTGGATTGAAATATAACAAATTTATTTGCGTTTACTTGATGCCAAGTCGCACCCTTCACGGGTGCGTGGATTGAAATGGACTATATGTCCGAGCACCTCTACAGGAAGAGAGTCGCACCCTTCACGGGTGCGTGGATTGAAATGCGCTCGAGATATGCGCCTAAATATGGTTTTAGGTCGCACCCTTCACGGGTGCGTGGATTGAAATGTTATATGAAGTAACAGGTAGCATACATACCTACTGTCGCACCCTTCACGGGTGCGTGGATTGAAATTTATTGCCGTCAAATACATCTACATGCAGATGTGGTCGCACCCTTCACGGGTGCGTGGATTGAAATCACCGAAGTGGAGGACGAGTTCATTTTCATGAA